>JAUYDN010000213.1 GCA_030691775.1 Dehalococcoidia bacterium | reverse complement strand
AGGTCATCGAGGCATACACCGGCAAGGAGGTGCTCATTGGTTGAAGTCAAGAACGTCACCGTGAAATTCGATACCGCCATGGTGCTCGATGACGCCAACCTGAAGGTGGAAAAAGGGGAGCTGGTGGGGCTGGTTGGTCCGAACGGCGCCGGCAAGACCACGCTTCTGCGGGCGTGCGCCGGACTCATCAAGTGGCAGAAAGAAGTGGCGCGCGGCACCCGGAACGCGGATATCACGTTCGATGGGACAGTGGAATTTGAAGGCGAACGTATCGATAAACTGAGCGCTTATGAAATTGCCCGGCGCGGTTTGGTGCTCTGCCCGGAGCGCGGCAGACCCTTCACGGAGATGACTGTCAAGGACAACCTGCTCGCCGGGGCTTTCCTGAGCAAAGACGGGAATGAAATCAAGAACAGCCTGACAAAGGTTTACGAGCTATTCCCACGGCTGAAAGAACGCGAGAAGCAGATATCCGGCACGCTCTCCGGCGGCGAACGGCAGATGCTCTGCATCGGGCGGGCATTGATGCACCAGCCTAAGTTTATGCTTGTGGACGAGCCATCCAGCGGACTGGCGCCCAAGCTCAAGGAAGACCTGTTCAAGCGCGTGGAGGAGATTTACCGCTCGCTGGGCGTGACGATTTTATTAGCGGAGCAGGACGTGAGCTTTGCCTTCAGCCTGGCGTCCAGGGATTATGTAATGTCCCGCGGGCACATCATCGCCCAGGGCACCGCCAAAGACCTCCTCGCAGACGAAACGATACGGAAAACGTATCTGGGGCTTTAGGATTCATTTGTCATTCCCGCCCCGTGTCGTGGCACGGGGTAAACTCCGGCGGGAATCCAGAAAAATGGTAGGGTGGGTTGAATCTCGATAGAATCGAGTGAAACCCACCGAGAACCACAACCCCTTTTTCTGGTGGGTTACACTCCTGATAAGTCAGAGCTTACCCACCCTACGCGTATCTCAGAATCACCGCAGATTAGCCCCGCACGCCCTGCAAGTCTTACGCCACCAGACGTTAGAGAGTTTACAACGCGGGCACGTCTGCTCCATCTTGTCCCGGATAAAGACCGCAATCCCCTCCGGCATAAAGAGCAGGATAATCACTACAATCCCGGCGAAGATGAGCATGCGTATCTCCGGCACCACGCGCAGGAACTCCATCAGCGGGTACATTATGTAAACACCCACCACCGGACCGTAGATACTCGTTATGCCGCCGAAAACCGTCCAGATAATCGCCTGGAACGAGAGAAACAGGTCGAGGTTGGAAGGACCGGCGATACGCATAAAGTGAGCGTGAAAAGCCCCGGCAATCCCGGCAAAGAAACCACCCACGGCAAAGGCGAGCAACTTGTAGCGGATGGTATTGATGCCGCTGGCGCGCGCCGTAATCTCATCCTCGCGGATGGCGTGAAAAATGATGCCCGTCCTCACCAATGCGCTCTTGGCATCTGTCAGCTTCCACATTATCATCACGGAGACGAGCATCACCCCGAAGGAGATATAAAAATCCGTGACGCGGGAATTGGAAACGCGCGATAAGCCGGATACGCCGAACTCTCCGCCGGTAAAACCGGTGAACGTGAAAATGATTCCCAGCAAGATAAGCGGGAAGGCGAGCGTTACCAGCGAGAGATAAGGACCACGCAGGCGCAGGGCGGGCAAGCAGACGACCACGCCTGCCACCACTGCCGCCAGCGCTCCGATGGGAATCGTCGCCCAGGGGGGCATACCCATTTTGAGATTCAGCAGGGCAGATGTATAGGCCGCTACCCCGAAGAAAAGCGCGTGTCCGAAGTTCACCTGCCCCGTGTAGCCGGACAGCAAATCCCAGCTCACGGCGAAGATAGCAAAAATGTTGGCGAAGATGAGGGTACGCAGTATATACGGCTCGTTGGTCACCAGAGGCACGAGTAGGAGCATGATAAAGAAGATAAGGGCGAGCAGTCTGCCCGGTACGGCGATGATGTCACCCTGGAAATCTTTGAGCAGGCGCCTCAACACTAAAGTCTCTCCTCCTCGAAGGCAATGCCGAACAATCCCTCGGGGCGAAAAAGCAGGATAACGACCATGACGACGAGGGCAAATGCCCCTTTCAAAAAAGCGAGTTCCGGGGCCAGGAAGACAACGGATACTTCGACGAATCCAAACACAAATGCCCCGATAAAACTACCCTTGACACTGCCTAATCCGCCCAGAACCACGATTGCCATAATCATCACCAGCGGATGTGTCCACATGTATGGCTCCAGGACGAGGGTGGGTGCAATCACCGCCCCGGCAACCGCCGAAAGTCCCGCGGCGATAGACATTGTAATCAGGAGAATTCGCGATACATTGATACCCATAAGGTTGGCGACCTCGCTGTCCTGCGCAACGGCGCGGATGGCGATGCCGAGTCGTGTCTTCGAAAGTAGCGCCCACACCCCCACCAGCACCAGGATGACCACCCCGAATGTAAGAAGGTGCTGAAACGAGACCCTTACCCCCAGAATCTGTGCAAATCCGGAAACGAATGGGGGCGCGGCGAGGTAGTGACCCTGGAATATCATCAGGATTACTTCCTGGTAAACGAACGCCACCGCCATCGTGATGAGCATTACGGTAACGTGATGCTCGCGGACACGGTCGATGAATAGCTTATAGGTCGCCAGTCCGATGAACGTGGTCAGCACCAGTGAGATGGCGGCGGCGGGAATAGCTGGAATACCCAGATACCGGGTCAGTGTGTAAATTCCGTATGATGCAAGCATGTAGAAGGACGTGTGCGCCAGGTTAATCATTCGCGCCACGCCAAAAATCAGGGAAAAACCGATAGCGAGCAGGGCATATATCCCACCCTGCACCAGACCGTTAATCAGGATTCTTTCAAGCATGTCTTGTCCAGAAAAGTGAAGCGGTGCGGGGAAAACCCCGGCGTGTAATACAGAGGCCCGGGGTTCCCACTTACGATTGCGAATCTACTTCTTGTACGCCTTGATGACTCTATCGGGGATCTGCCACTGCACCGTGCCCGGGTAGGTGACGTTGTTCCAGTTTAAGGGCCAAACGGCTTTCATTTCACCGTTTTGCCATTGGGTGGCAATGCCGGTAACGTAACCGGGACCGTAGGTTACATCGTGCGGCGTATCCGTATCCTTACCCATGAACACGAGCCTGCCGGCGGTGGTCTCCATATCGGTCTTTTCCAGTTCCACCACCACGGCGTCAGAATCAAGTGAGCCCGCGCGCTCGATAGCCGCCTTCAATACATAGATAGCATCGTATGTACCGGCATTGTAGGTCGGTGTCTGGCCATGTTTCTTCACAAAAGCTTCGAAGAAAGCATTGGTCTTGGAGGTGATGGCGACACCTTTGGCGTAGGTGTTCAGTGTCGTCTCGAAGTTGCCGTAGTTATTGGTCGCGGACATAAACCCGTCTTTCTGCGACTCGACGTTGATGCCCACGGAAGCGAGCGGAATCTGTAACTCACCAAGCTGACGGGCAAATGGAATTCCGACCGGACCGGAGATGATGGTGAGAATGATGTGTGCTCCGGAAGCCTGGATAGCGGAAAGCTCGGCGGTGACATCCGTGGCGGTGGCTGAAGGTCTCCAAGCGCCCACAACGTCCATACCCAGCTTCTGCGGGACATATGCCTGGTAGGCGGCGACCATTGCGTCCGCCCAGGTTGCCTGCTCCGCGAGGATGGCTACTTTGATTTTCCCCTGGATTCCCAGGCCCTGCTTCATAATGGCGCCGGCAGTGCCCAGCGTGAGCAGGGAGTTATTCACGAGGTTTACGTTGGAGAACGGTGTCACGCGGAACCAGTACTTGTAGCGGTTGTAGTTTTCCTTGACCTTCATGCAAAGCTCTTTTGTGGCGGACCCGGCGCCCAGGAATATCTTCTTGTAGTCCATCGCCACATCCTGCATGGGGAAGACGCCCTCCGTGCGGAAACCGCCGATGACGAAGTCTGCTTTGTCCACGGTAATCAGGCGTTCCATCGCCGCGGCCGCATCCGTGGGACTGAGCATCTCATTGGAATCGGTTTTGATAAGCTCAACCAGGTATTTGGTGCCTTTAACGATGATACCACCGGCGGCATTGATTTCATCCCGCGCAAGCTCGGCGCCAAACCAGTGGTGTTGGCCTTGAACGAACTTCATAGGCCCGATGATACCAATTTTTATGGTCGGTGTGGCAGGCTCTTTGGGTTGTGCCGCTTCTTTGGCGCATCCCGGAACCAGGATAGTTAACGCTAACAGGCAGGCAATCAGAGAGAAAACCAATCTTTTTCTCATAAACCCTCCTCAAAAGTTGGATTTCGTTTTTCCGCCGTGTGATTTATCTGCTTCTGGTACCTTCTGGGTTATGAGCCCGCTCACCTCCTTGTTGAATGCTATTCAGGGATACAACCCGCCCCCGATACACAAACAAGCAGTTTCTTATACATTATTTCTTGACAATTTGTCAATATGTAAATTGACAAAACTCTACATTTTTCAGGGTATTGGAGAAATATTTCCCGTAAATATGGCTGGACACTACTCGTGCTTTCATGCATTGGACAAACAGGAACGTGAACTTCCGTTTACCTGATAATCTGTAAACGGTATGCCAGGACCACGATGCCTGGAGCCGCGTGAAAATCAAACTCAGGAACGCGCTTGAACCCCATCCGCTCATACATGCCACGAGCAACCGCCATAGCTTCGGTGGTGTGTAACCCGATACAGCCGATGCCAGACTGACGGGCGTTGCCCTAAAACTCCGATGCATCCTTGTCACCCTGAGTGTAGCGAAGGGTCTCCGTGCCTACTGAGTAGGTGCTGGAGATTCTTCGTTCTTCCGATGCTTCATACCGAAACATCGGGACTCAGAATGACATTTGAGGCAAAGTCCAGACTGACGGCAACGCCGTATACATTCCTCCACAAGCAAACGTCCAATGCCACGTCCTCGCTCTTTCGGGTGAACAGCCAGCAAGCGGATTCCCGCCCAGCCATCGGGCCAGCCTTCCCCGGATTGAGACCCATTAAGATATAGCGTGACGGTACCGGCCAGTCGCCTTTCCAGTTTCGCCACGATTAGAACGCTCACACCAAGACGACTACGGACATCGGTAATGTCACGCATGTAGTCTTTCCATGCCCCGGAAGGCACCAATGGTTGGTATTCCAGGTATGCCGACCTGATTAAGCGTGATACCGCATTCAATTCTTCCGGGAGTGCATTCCGTATGATGACTTGAGTAGCCGGGTTCTCTGGCACGTCTTCATTTATAGCATTAACATCCGTGATTTTCAACGTTTCCGCGCGTGAGTTTGCCAGGGAATATAACAGACGTGTCCAATTCCACTCTCAACAATGGGGAGGGAGAAGATGCTAGTGTAGTGTCTCCGAAATAACTTGACAATTACACATGGAGTGTGGTGCCGCGGACGAAATATGAAAATGATGGTGGCAAAGGGTGGGAAAGCAAGACGACTGCCAACTTGCACAAGGGAGTTGAGAGGGGCTGACGCCCCTCTCAAAATAGTTCTGCCCCTTCTCTGCGGGAGACTGTTAAAAAATGAGGCTATTTTTGTTTGGGTTTATGATAATTGCTCTGCGGCTAATACCTTTGTCATTCCAGCGAAGGCTGGAATCCAGTATCGAATGCCAATGAATTTTCACTGTTGTTTCCTGGATTCCGTATCAAAGCCTGCCCCGTACTTGATACGGGGTACGGAATGACAGGGGGTCATTAAAGAATAGTAAATCATGAAAACCGTATCAGGAAATTTCTTTAACAGCCTCCCAAGGGGCGAGGAAATATGTATAGTTAAATATGCAAACAAGTACTAGAGAGCAGGGACAGGAAATTGAAAGTAACCAGTGAAAAGACCGAAAACAGACAGGCATTTCTCAAGATTGAAGCCGAGCCAGCGGAGATTGAAGCGCAAACAGACATCACGTTCCGACGGCTCGTGAAGCAGGTGGACGTACCTGGGTTCCGGCGCGGTAAAGCGCCCCGCCCCATCTTCGAGCGGCATTTCGGCAGGGAGCGGCTCTTCCACGAGATGCTCGATGATTATATCCCGGTCGCGCTCAAACAGGCAGTAGATGAGCAGAAACTGGAACCGATTTCCCGTCCGGAAGTGGAAGTCGTCACGGAGAATCCGGTGGTGCTAAAGGCGGTTATTCCCTTGAAACCGGAGGTAACGCTGGGTGACTATAAAACAATCGACCTCAAACCGCGGCAGGTCGATATCACCGAGGAGATGGTCGACCAGGTGGTAGAGCGCCTGCGCCATCAGCATGCTACGTGGGAACCTGTAGACCGTGCGGTTGCAATCGGCGACAGGGTGAATATGGACCTGGAAAGTACCGCGAAAGGCGAACAGTTCATTAACCGCAAGGGACTGGAATACCAACTACTCGATGCGGATACCGGTCCGGTGCCGGGGTTCGCGGGGGAGCTGGTGGGGATGAAAAAGGGTGAAGAAAAAGAGTTCACCCATAAATTCCCGGATGACTACTTCCGAAAAGAGCTGGCGGGCGCCGATGCCACTTTTAAGGTCAAGATAAACGAAATAAAGCAGGAAGTACTGTCGGAGGTTAACGACCAGTTTGCCCTTCAGGTGGGTAAGGACTATACCACGGTAGAGCTACTGCGCCAGAAAATCCGGGATGAGATAAAAGAGCGCCAGGAACATGAGGCGGAACATGAGTTCGAGGACCAGGTCATCGAGGCGGCGGCGGCGATGAGTCAGGTCGATTACCCGCCGGTGCTCGAAGAAGCGGAAATCGACCATCTGCTCGAGCGGAATTTCCGGTACATACAACAGACCGGACAGACAATCGAAAACTATCTGCAGACCATTGGAAAAACTGTGGAGCAAATGAGGGAGGAGCTACGTCCCACGGCAAAGAAACGTGTAGCAGAAGCACTGGTACTGGGCAAGATTGCCAGCGAAGAGAAAGTCGAAGTCACCCCGGCAGAAATCGATGCTGAAATTGAAGAGCTGGTGAAGAACTCCCAGGGTGATAAAGAGGAGTTGCGGAGAGCCTTCAATAGCGAGCAAAACCGGGAATCAATCGAGAACACACTCGTCACACGTAAGGTTATCAAGCGCCTGACAGAGGTTGCGCAGAGTCCCAAAGAGCAAAAAGGCACGACATAGGGAACAAATAACCAGATTCCAAGGGACAATAACCAAATTTTGACTTTTGACTTTTGAATTTGAATTCGTGAACGTACGCAGGGAAAAACTCTTGCTGATTTATGTATAATTGGGATATAGACATATTGAACGTGAGGAGGACAAAGATGACTGTTGACCCGATGAATGTCATACCGATGGTGATTGAAAGCAGTGCTCGCGGAGAACGCGCCTTCGATATTTTCTCACTTCTCTTAAGAGAGCGTATCGTCATCCTGGGCATGCCCATCAACGACCATGTTGCCAACCTGATTGTCGCCCAGCTTTTATACCTGGACCGGGAGGACCCGGATAAAGACATCAACCTTTATATTCACTGCCCGGGCGGCATCATCAGCGCCGGGCTGGCAATCTACGATACGATGCAGTTAATCCGCCCGGATGTTTCCACTATTTGCGTGGGGATGGCGGCGAGTATGGGCACGGTCCTGCTCTGCGCCGGCGCCAAGGGCAAACGGTTCGCACTCCCCAACGCTACCATTCACATGCACCAGGCAGCGGGTGGGGTACAGGGACAGGCGGCAGATATCGCGATTGCGGCGCGGGAAATTATGCGCCTGCAGGACATCATCCGTCATCTTCTCGGCAAGCACACCGGCCAGCCACTCGAAAAGATTGCGCATGATACCGACCGCGACTTTTACCTGAATCCCCAGCAGGCTGTGGAGTACGGGCTGGTCGACGAAATTCTGACCAAACCCTCTAAAGAGGCGGCAAAACCGAAGAAGAGCTAAGGCACGGTCTGTTTGCTAGTGGAGTGTCTCAATAACAGCTTTACAACTCTGAATACTTGTACCTGGCCAAGTACAGGTAAAAGATGCCAGTTCTTGCACAGCGCCTCATCCCCCCGCATCAAGTGCGGGGCAGGCTCTTGCCCCTTCTCCGCAGAGGCTGTTAAAAAATGAGGCTATTTTTGTTTGGGGTTATGATATTGCTCTGTAGCTAATACCTTTGTCATTCCAGCGAAGGCTGGAATCCAGTATCGAATGCCAATGATTTTTCACTGTTGTTTCCTGGATTCCGTATCAAGTACGGAATGACAGGGGGTCATTAAAGAATAGTAAATCATGAAAACCGTATCA
>JAUYDN010000139.1 GCA_030691775.1 Dehalococcoidia bacterium | reverse complement strand
TAGTGTACTGTCTTACAAATGCCTTACAGGGTTCTCTGTCACTCCGGACTTGATCCGGAATACGTGTTTGCCTCCTGGATACCAGCCTTCGCTGGTATGACAAAGGTGGTGGTGTTATGTCGGCAGATACAGTAGTACTCGGATAGACTTGAGGAGCAAACCGATTTTGGACAAGAATGTAGTTAAATATGCAACCAAGTACTAGAACATATCCACACACGCCGGCTTGTACATCGTCCTCATTACGTTATCCCATAACGGCAAGACATCCGGTTTCAGTACGTCCATCCGCCCCATCCGCGACGCCTCCGTGGGGCTTACCTGCCCGAATGCGAGTAATGCCAGCGTGCTTGCCGGCAGGGTCGCCTGCGCAGACTGCCGTGTGGCGGCTATCCGGCTTCCTTCCACGGTCGCTTCCAGTTTCCAGCGGTTAGAGTTCCATGGACAGGCGTCATCGATTAACTCGAAAGTAAGCGTGCCTTCCTGCTGGTATCTCCGCTGTGTCAGGGCTTTCACGTCCACGATGCGTGCCAGCAGTTCGTCCGCAGCGGTGGCATTAAGCTTACGCGGCTCAAGAAGAAGGTTCGGTAGCGGGTCATCCGCCGGTGCTCTTTGCCAGTTGATATCCGCCATCAGGTCCATCGTCGCCAGGTTTTCCCACAGTGCCTGGTATGCGGAGGGTGTCAACCAGACCAGGTCGCGGATGCCGATGTGATGCCCCGTAGCGCTGCCACCCGGTTGAGGCCAGCTCACGTATATCATGTAACCCAGAGGTTCTCCACCCTCTTCGTAGACGGTGCGGACCAGCGTGTGACCGGCAGGTGGTTGTACCAGCACAACGTACTCCCACATTCCTTTGGGGCGTTGGATGTAACCAATGCGGTCTTCTACAAATCTGGTGTACAGGGCAGACAGTAGTTCAAACCCACCTTCATTTGCTTCTCTCAAATTACCGGATGGTCTTTGGGGCAGGGCAAACTGGATATATCGCGGTTCGACAGTATACGTGTGGCGCGTGGACACGATTGCATACCCGTAACGCTGATAGATTGCCGCCAGGCTCGCCCAAAGGGCGGCGATATGCTTCTCGCCTTTATCATGCAACTGCTCGAAGTGCTGGCACATTATCTTACGGAGATGTCCGCGGCGGCGGTATTGAGGCAGGGAGCCGACACAGGTCACCCCGGAGAACGGGATTCCCCCACCATTAAAGCGCATCGTTAGCGGTATGGAGGCAAAGGAGGTTGCGAGCTTGCCGTCTTCAAAACCGCAGAAGGTCCACTCGGGCCGCACCCATTCGAAGACAGAAGGTTTCATAATGAGCGCGGTGGCGGTAATCCGGCGGAACTCCGGCATTTCCTCGGTGCGGGCGGGCCTGGTCTCGAACGACATGGAGCACCTCACTTTATGTCAATTATTTCTGACTGCCGAGGTAATCGATTGCCCACTGGATACCATCGACTTTTTCGAAGTCGACCAGGGTATCCGGTTGAATTCCCTTCCCTTCGATAAGATTCCCGTTCGGGGTCAACCACCGGGCAATAGTGATATAGATACCGGAGCCGTCTGAAAGCTTGATAAGCTGGTTGACGCTACCCTTTCCGTATGTCTTTTGCCCGGCGATTAGCGCCCGTTTGTAGTCCTGCAAAGCACCCGCCAGCACCTCACTGCCACTGGCACTATACTGGTCCACCAGGACAACCATGGGCAGGTCCAGTTTAAGGGTAAGCCGGTTGGCAGAAGACGTCTCCTTGTTGCCCTCTCTATCCACCACGTGGACGATGGGTCCTTCCTTGATAAAATGGCTGGCGATATCTACGACTGTCTGCAGGATACCACCCGGGTCGCGGCGCAGGTCGAGGATGATGCCTTTCGCTCCATTGGTCGAAATAGTTTTCAGCACTGGCTCAAGTTCACGGTTGCTCTGTTCCGTAAAGTTAGTGATGTTTACCCAGGCGTAACTTCCTTTCATTTCAAACCGGACGGAGTTCAGCTTTATTTCTGCCCGGATTATTTCCAGAGTAACAGGTTGTGCCTCACCTTTATGCAACACCGTTAGCTTCACGGGTGTGCCCTTGGGACCGCGGATAAGTAAGACCACCTCGGTTACGCTCATGTTCTCCGTGGATTTGCCATCCACTTCCAGAATGATGTCACCCGGTTTGATGCCGGCTTTGTCCGCCGGGGTGTCAGGAATGGGAGCGATGACAGTGACACGGTTGTTCTCTGAACCCACATAAGCGCCGATACCCTCGAACTTCCCCGCGAAATCAGAGACACTCATATCATACTGCTCTTTGGTCAGGTAGGCGCTGTAAGGGTCATCCAGTCCCTGAATCAAGCCTTTAATCATGCCCTCGCTGAGTTTACGGGAGTCGATTTTCTCCGGTTCTACATATTCCTTCTGGATAACGCCATAGGCTTCTTCGAGCAATTTGATATTCAGGTCGCCTTTAGCTTGTTCAGTAGCCTGCGCGGGCGGGTTGATTGTGTCCAGGATACAACCGCCGGTCAGTGACAGCCCGGTCGTGATGATAATCAGCAGTGAGATAATGCCGGTTTTCAGTTTGTTAGACATCATTTTTCTCCGATGGGTAAATGGTACCGCGTAATGTAGCTAATATAATAATAGCTGAAATGAGGCAATGGAGCATAGAAGGCAACGGGGTGGAAACACAAGAGGTCTAATGTAATGCTACGTTTAATCGTAGCAGTTTTGCCAGTTCTCAAACAATTTTAATTGCACTCCTATGACGGAGCAAGAATACTGGTTCCCTAATAAATTGTGAGGACGGTTTGAGTGAGAGCGAATAAAGGATAATTACTTAACGGGAAGCGAGTGCAAAAAGTGGTTGTACTCTTTGCGCCTGTAAACCTTCCCACCGAATAGTGTCTCGTTGCTGCCTTAACTGTTGGAAACCTTCTTGTAACAGTTTCCTAGCGAGTTTATTGTTAGCAAGAATATCAGACACAAACCGAATGATAACACAACCAACTACTTTTAGTGTATTCGGTTCAATACGGAAGTAGATACCGTCGACCAATTGCTCGCTAATAGCTTCTGTAGCCTCACCTATTGTTAGAAAAAGGGTGTCTCCATCCTCGTCATAAGATACAGATACGCCTTCCTTAAAAAGTCGCTCTGCTAAGTCGATATTCGCTCTTGCAACTGCTTCTCCATTTAATATATCGGGTTTATCTTTCATCGTTCACCTACCTTAAAGCGATTTCCAGCTAGCCACTGCTGGCGATGTTCAATAATTCGCAGATCACCCAGCATAGTCGTGAAATGGTGTGTCGCTTCTACACCTTCCATACCTTTATAGTAAACAATAACAACTAAATACAAATTTTGAAAGGGTTTGCGTCCCAACCCAAACCCGAAAAGAGACAACGCTCCATTGTCTGCCTCAGCAACTATATCGGGATCTTGAATCGTTTGTTTGGCTTCTTCAATATATTACACAAATTCTGGATGCCGCCTTTCGTGGGTCATAAATGTTCGCTTTGTAAGTCTGACGGTACGACCTTGCCAATCCTTAACCTCGAAAATGTAATTTTCAGATGAATCTAACATTCTGAGACTATCATACCACGGGCAGGTGTATATCTAAAATCCCTGGTTTCATTAATAAAAAGTTATGCCATTAGGTTTATGCATTCGGAAAAATCGGGCGGTATTGCCGGGCTTTGCGGACAACCTCCCTCTGTGCCTGTGTGTTCAGGGGCGTGAACTTTTCCGCCGCATCGATAATCACCGGCCAGAGTGTAAGGTCGCCGGGTAATGCGGTAGTGGTGATATCCTGGCTCAGGGTATACCAGAGGCTCTCCTCGATGTCTGCCCGTTCGGTAAACGGTTCGTACCAGGTGCGGTGCATGCGCATACCGCCCTCCCAGGGACGCCTGGCAACCGACTTGATGGCGATTGTCCCAACATCTTTCTGACGCGCAAGTTGAACAAGCTGGGTAAAATCCGTGTAATCATTACGGTGCGCCGCGAGCACGCGGTTGAGAGGGAAGAGCACGGTGTCGAAATCGAACCGGTTAAGCGCCTCGACGTGTACAAACGGCCTGTGACCGGTGATACCGATGTATTTTAGAAGTCCTTGCTGTCTGGCTTCCAGCACTGCTTCCATAGCGCCGAGCGGACTGAGGATTGCGGTCAAGGTCTCCAGGTCGTTGACGCCGTGAAACTGGAAGAGGTCGAAACGGTCGACCCGCAGGTTTTCCAGGGAACGCTTAATGCTTTCCCAGGCGCCGGTCTTACTGCGCTGGCCGGTCTTGCATGCCAGAAAGACTTTGTTGCGGTTCTTCTCCAGCCACGGACCAAGCCGGATTTCCGCCTGACCATAGGTGGGTGCGACATCGATGTGGTTGATACCCCGCGCCACCGCCATCTCGATTGCGGCATCGGCTTCTTCCTGCGTCACCTGGAAAAGCGCGGCGGCACCGAAGGTGAGCACACTGCTCATTTGACCCGTTCTGCCGAGACGCCGTTTTTCCATCTTCCTGTCTCTTGGTTATCGTCTCTTGTTTCTTGGGTTTTGACTCTTGGTTATTGGTGATTGGTGATTTCGTATTAGTGGGCAAGTAGACCTGTAAGCCGAGTTCTGTATCCCGACACAAGTCGGGACGGTGACCATCTCTCTAGCCCCGGTGTTACCACCGGGTTCCAGCGACCAACCCGGGAACTGGCCGGGCGCCATCTGTTCCCCTATTTGGTCTTGCTCCGGGCGTGGTTTTCCGCGGCCGTCCAGTCACCTGGTACGCCGGTGAGCTCTTACCTCACCATTTCACCCTTGGCCGCCAGAGGCGGCCGGTATGTTTCTGTGGCACTTTCCGTAGGGTCACCCCTCCTGGGTATTACCCAGCGCCCTGCCCGGTGGAGCTCGGACTTTCCTCCCCGATACAATCGATGTTATCGATAAAATCGGGGCGGTCACCCGGTCTACTCAAACCCACTTACACTGTAATACAGAATAGGTCTGAAGTCAATTAGCGGTCACCTGACAGTCGCGCTATTTCGAAGACAAATCCTAAATTCGAAACAATTACACATGACGCGATGCGCCACCCACGAATGATGAAAATGGAGATGTCATTCTGGAGCGAAGCGAAGAATCTCAGGGAGGAGCGATTTTCCCCCGCCACCAGATTCTTCGTCGTCCCGATAAAGTATAGGAGGATCGGGACTCCTCCAGAATGACAAGATAGAGTCCATTTTCTAGGTAAGCTCAAAGAATGTAAATAATAAACTCTTAAACATTTGTCTTTCGGATATTATAATTTGTTTCGTACTTCGGCATTCGGGTTTCGAGTTTTTGACATCAATTCGGGGTTTGGCATTGTCACTGCAAGGTCATCTCCTGCGCTTGAAGGGCTTCTTCCGGCGGCGCGGCATCCACGGGTTCGTTGTGGTTCAGGAACGTCAACCCCATATTCAGGCTGAAACTTATTTTCTCGAAGTCACCCGGGCTGTTTTTAAAGTCCTCCGGCTTCATCTCCATCAGTATTTCTGCGGAAACTTTACGGAATGAGGAATCGCGTTTGGATATCCACTGCTTAAGCGTAACGCTCTTGACGATTTTTGTAAAATCGAACTCGCTGAAATCGCTTTCTTTGATACCCACTGTAAAATGGCTCTGTGATTGTCTTAACAACGTGCCAAGCAGAAGGGCGGCGTCAGGTTTCATTTCCAGCACGTAGCAATCATCGCCGCCCACCACTTCACTGTCTACAATCTTCGCGTTTTTGGCGGTTTTCAGGAGGTCGACCTGCTGGACCATCTGCCCGGACGCACCTGCTCCGTCCGGCGAAATCCGTACCTTTACCCATTCTTCACCCGTATCAGAAGTCGGTATCTTGATATACCGCCACTGGTCAGTTTCGTAAATATCCAGGGCGAGTTTCTGTTCAGGCTGGTCCCCATCCTGGATAACGAAATCCAGCACCGTCCGGCTCTGCTTTAAGGTAACATCGGTGAAACCCATGCCGTCCATTCCGATGCTGGTTGTTATCGGACCATCTTTGCTGGTGATTTCAACGGTCATCGAGGTCGACACCACGCTCTTATAGCTCTTTACCCCGGCTGAGTTTGTAATGGCGTTATCGACAATCGATTTTGCGGATGGTCCGCTCTGACAGGCGGTGACAGCACCACCGAGTAAAACCGTCGATAGCCCTACCAGCAAAACAATGCTCAGTCTCCGTGATATTCTTTCCATCCTCTTCTTTACCCCAAAAACAACAAAGCACGAACGAATAACATACCCGCTCGTGTCTCCGGATTCTACCCGTGCCGTCCTCACCCCTATCACGACTTTACGCTATTGCGTTATTCTCCGTCAAACGCTTGACAAAAATCTGCCTGCAACCTAAAGTAGCAGAGGTCAGCACAGGTGGAAAAGGAGATTCTTATGCCCGTAAAAGCAGAGCTGAGAAAACGGGTCTGTAAGGAGATCGACCGCTATTGCGATGAGATTATCGCTGTCTGCGAATCGGCACTGTCACATCCGGAACCCGGTTTCAAGGAGAAGAGGACAGCGCGGCTCGTGGAGGACAAGTTTATTGAGCTGGGGATTCCATACCGCGCAGGGTTGGCAGTTACCGGCATCAAAGCTATCCTGAAAGGCAAGCAGACCCGGCCGATGATAGCAGTCATCGGGGAGCTGGACTCACTGGTAATTCCGGACCACCCGCATGCCGACCCCGTCACCGGTGCCGCCCACGCCTGCGGTCACAATGCCCAGGTAGCTATGTTGATTGGCGTGGCGACTGCGCTCTCGCGCTCCGGAGTGATGTCCTGGCTGGATGGCAGTGTAGCTCTCATCGCCGCACCGGCGGAAGAATACATTCAAATTGAGTACCGGCAGTCGTTACGCAAGCAGGGCATCATCGAGTATCTTGGCGGCAAGGCGGAGCTAATCCGGCTGGGGGAGTTCGATGACATCGATATGGCGATGATGACCCACACCGCTAACCTGCCAGAAGGTAAAAAACTGTTAATGGGCGGCACAAGCAATGGCACAATCGCCAAGCAAGTCCAGTACCTCGGCAAGGCATCGCACGCCGGCGGCTCGCCACACCAGGGTATTAATGCTCTCAACGCGGCGACTATTGCGATGGCGGCGATTAACACCCAGCGTGAGACGTTCAAAGATGCCGATACGGTGCGCGTTCACCCCATCATCACAAAGGGCGGGGAGGCGGTGAACATCGTGCCGGCGGACGTGCGTATGGAGACATTCGTGCGTGGCAAGACACTGGATGCTATCAAAGATGCCGACCGGAAAGTCGACCGGGCACTGCGCGCCGGGGCACTGGCGGTCGGTGCGAAAGTGAAAATCAACACCCTGCCCGGCTACCTGCCGATGCAGAACAACGAGCTATTGCAGGAGGTCTACCGGCAGAACGCCCTGAGATTGCTCGGCAAGGATGAAATCATTCCGGCGGGTACGCATGGTACGGGTAGTACGGATATGGGCGATGTCGCCCACATTATGCCGGCCGTCCACCCGATGATTGGCGGGGTGAGCGGCACCAGTCACGGGAACGATTACCTGGTCTGCGACCACCGTCTGGCGGTAATTACACCCGCCAAAATCATGGCGATGAGTGTCATCGACCTGCTGGCGGACGGCGCGACGAAGGCAAAAGAAATACTGGAGAAATGCAAACCGGCAATGACTAAAGCAGAATATATTACCCTGATGAACAGCTTCCTGAAAGAGGAGGAGTGGCAGGGGTGATATTAAGTCAAATCTCAGAACTCAAAAGTCAAAACCAGAAAGCTGAAGTTAAGCTTCGCCTGTAGCTTTGACTGCCGGCAAGTTTCACCCGTGCGGCATCCCGTGTACAATCGGGATTTTGCCTTTAGAATTCAGTTTACCCCAGCATCCCCAAAAAGAAGCCGAACACATTGTTCTTCCCCGCACAACCCGCTCTGCTTTTTCAGGTCCGTACTTATCCCACAGTATGGCTCATGCTGATAATATCGAACAACGACGAATAAAAAAGGGCTGATATTTCCCAATGCAACTGGAACGGGACTCTCGGAGAAGGGTAAAGGCTTCCTCTACTCCACTGTGAGACTCTTTCTTCGGTTACACTCTGGACAATCCTTTTGGCTCCGGGCACTTCGTGCTTCGGGAGTATTGGCGGGACAGACTCCTCCAGGATGACAAGTAATGATATTTTCTCGGAATTACATTGACACCTGACTTTCCCGCAAGATACGATAGTATAGTTCAGTTATTGATTAACGTACGGAGTGAAAACCGGAAAGATATGGTAAGAAAACCTGCATCCACAACGGTCTCCATACCGAAACACGAATCCGTCTGGCATAACTTAGGTATCACCGACACTGTAAAAACCCTGGGTTCCCGTCTTATCGGTCTGACCGCGGAAGAAGCTAAGAGTCGCCTGGAGGAGTACGGTCCCAACGAGCTAAGGGAAGAGAAGAAAATCTCCCCCTGGGCTTTGCTCCTGAGCCAGTTCAAAAATATCCTCGTTATCATTCTGCTTGTTGCCGTGGTACTTTCGGTAATTATCGGTGTGGTCAACTGGGAGCCAGGTGCCGGTCTGTCAGAAGAAATCACAGACGCGATTGTTATCTTTGCTATCGTCATCGCTGTGGTTATACTTGGCTTTATACAGGAGTTCCGCTCCGAAAAAGCGATGGAAGCCCTGAAGAAGATGGCGGCGCCCACGGCTACGGTTATCCGTGACGGCAATGAGAAAGAGATACCTGCCGGTGAACTCGTACCCGGAGACGTGGTTGTGCTCATTACCGGTGATAGAATCCCAGCGGATATGCGCCTCATCGAGTGCGCCAATCTCAATACCCAGGAAGCACCGCTCACTGGTGAATCTACCCCGGTAGAAAAGACTACCGCGGTCATCGAGGGCAGTGAGGTGCCGGTGGGTGACCGCAAAAACATGGTATACACAGGCACCGCGGTTACTTACGGCAGAGGACGCGGTATCGTGGCTGCCACCGGCATGCAGACGGAGTTCGGCAAAATCGCGGCTATGCTCCAGGAGGTTGAAGAGGAACAAACACCGCTCCAGAAAAACCTGGATAAGGTTGGTAAGATACTGGGGATTGTCAGTCTCGCGCTGGTAACTGTTCTGGTAACCTTTCAACTTATATTTGTAAAGGGGCATTCCTTCATTGAGATGTTCATCTGGGGTGTCAGCGTGGCGGTTGCGGCTGTGCCGGAAGCGTTGCCGGCAGTTGTTGTCATCTCCCTCTCTATCGGCGTGCAAAAGATGGCGAAGCGTCACGCATTAATCAGACGGCTCTCCGCCGTGGAAACACTCGGCAGCACCACTGTCATTTGCTCCGATAAGACCGGCACCCTTACCCAGGACCAGATGACCG
>JAUYDN010000242.1 GCA_030691775.1 Dehalococcoidia bacterium | reverse complement strand
AACGCCCGCAAACACCGAGTATTTCTTGTGGGCGTCACATCCGATATAATATTTCATGCTGCGGTGCCTCCTTCATCGTTTTCTGGCACCTCCATTGTAGGCGGTACCGCAGCGCTTTCATATAATCAAAGACAAATGATTCATCATTATTTATTACGTCTGTAATAGTATCATGTAACATAAGTTTTATCGCTTATCGCACAGGCGGGGACGCCTGTGCCACCAATATAAAGAATAAGAGTTACCTGGCAATAGTTATGGCTTCGACTTCACCAACATCTTTTCTGCTATTGACAAGCCTATTAAATCCCTGCTAATATTTAGGTGTGCCTAAATATTAGGGATACCTAAATTATAACGACCGCAATAACGTCGACTCCATGCGCGTGACGGACGTTGCCCTAAATGTCATTCTGAGGAGCGAAGTGAACGAAGAATCTCCGACACTACTCAGTAGGCAGGGAGACCCTTCCCCCGATATTTATCGGGGTCAGGGTGACAAGGCTACTCGACTTTTGATGTAAAGCCCGCGTGACGCAAGCGGGGAGGAGGGGTTGAAATGTTAAGCGCACTCTTGATTACCCTGAGGGAAGGGCTGGAAGCCGCTCTCATTATCGGTATCATACTCGCCTATCTGACGCGCACCGGAAACCGGCAAGGTTTCAAGCCGGTCTGGATTGGTTCAGCGCTGGCGGTGGCTGTGAGCCTGTTAGCCGGGGCAATAATATATGTCACCGCCGGAGAACTTACAGGTAAAGCGGAAGAGATTTTTGAGGGCATCGCGATGTTCCTGGCGGCGGGTGTTCTCACCTGGATGATTTTCTGGATGCGGAAGCAGGCGGTCAATATTCGCGCGCACCTGCACGCACAGGTGGATACCGCCATCCGCGCTGGCTCGACCGGGCTGGTACTGCTTGCCTTTATCGCGGTGGTGCGGGAGGGGATTGAAACAGTGCTTTTCCTCTTTGCGTCCACCGCGGTTGCGGAAACACCACTCCTTTCGCTCGCGGGTGGTCTTCTAGGGCTGGCAGTGGCTATTGCACTGGGCTACGGCATCTATAAAGGCACGGCGCGACTCAACCTGAGAACTTTCTTTACCATCACAGGATTGTTGCTCATTCTTTTTGCCGCCGGACTCCTGGCGCACGGCATTCACGAGTTCGAGGAAGCGGGCATAATTCCACCGGTCATCGAGCATGTCTGGGATATTAATGGCGTTCTACCGGAGAAATCGGTTCTCGGAAACTTCCTGACCTCGCTTTTCGGCTATAATGCCAACCCTTCTCTTGTGGAAGTCATCGTGTACGTAGTCTTTCTGGCAGGTACCCTCGTAGCTTATTTCATCCGTCCTTCGGGAAAGACCGTATCTCCTCCAGTGCAGGCATAGACGATTACCTCCATCTGTCCGCATTCAAATGAAAACCGGCGGTCAACCGACCGCCGGTAGCCGATGGTCTCCTTACCGTCAACTACTGCGTTTCTCGCTATAAACATAGTACGTTTGTGTGCCCGATTTAGGGTATTTATTGGAATTATTGTATAATGAAGGCGAGGAAATATTTCAAGGAGACTGGTTGGTACAGACTACGTCAACAGGAACCGCACCCCAGGTTTCGGGCGAGTACCTGCAGGCGATTATCGATGGGCTTGAAGACGAGCTCCTTGTCATCGACTGTAGTTTCCGTATTGTTCACGCGAACCGGGCGGTCCTCAAACGGCACGGGAAAAAGCTGGAGGACGTTATCGGGCAATACTGCTACAACATTTCTCACGGCTCGCCGGAATCGTGTCACCTCCCTTACCACGAATGCCCCATCACCCGCGTCCGGGAAACGGGTAAAACGTCCCGCGCTACTCACTTACACATTTACACGAATGGCGGTGAGCAAAAAGAATGTTACGTGGATATCATCGCCTCTCCGGTATTCGATAAGGCAGGTAAAGTCGCTTTCGTCGTCGAGCTGATGCGCGATGTGACGGAGGCAAAACTACTCGATATCGAGAATGCACGCCTTCAGCAAAAAGCCGAGAGCGATGACCGCGTCCGCAGTGAACTGCTCAACCAGGTATTCACCATCCAGGAAGATGAGCGCAGACGTATTGCCCGGGAGCTCCACGATGATACCTGCCAGTCCTTTGCCGGCATCGCTGCCAGCCTGCAAGCAATCATTACCACACTCCCGGAAACCGAAGCCGGCTTGAAGACCCGGTTGAAGTCATTGCAGACCGTTTCCCTCAAAAGTATGGACGAAATGCGCCGCCTCATCTATGAACTGAGGCCATCGATTCTCGATGATTTCGGGCTGGTAGCGGCGTTACGGTACTTGATTGACCAGGAAATGAAACGCACCGGCATCAGGGTACGATTAAAAGTGACCGGCGCGGAAAAACGCCTGCCAAAGCTGGAAAGCACCATTTTCCGGGTGGCGCAGGAAGCCATCAATAATATCATCCGCCATGCTGACGCCAGCAAAGCCGTGATTTCCCTCTCCTTTAAAAAGAACGCCATACACGTCCGTATCACCGATGACGGCAGGGGCTTCGATGTGAAAGAGGCGCTGGGAGCGAAAGACCGCCCTCGGGGACTGGGACTGCTGGGTATGCGCGAGCGGGTGAGCCTGGTGAATGGCAGTTTGATAATCCGTTCGGAGCCGGGCGAAGGCGCCGAAATCGCTATTGAAATTCCGTTGGAGGCAAAGACCGTATGAACAAAATCAGGATTCTGATTGTCGATGACCACACTGTATTACGGGATGGCATCCGCGCCCTGCTCAGCGTCCACGATGACATCGAAATCGTTGGGGAGGCTTCGGAAGGCAAGGAAGCCATCGAAAAAGTGCGGGAACTGAACCCGGATGTGGTTATTATGGACATCGCTATGCCGGGAATGGACGGCCTGGAAGCTACCCGCCGTATCCGGAAAAAGAACCGTGATGTCAAAATCCTGGTACTCTCGCAATATGACAACCGCGAATATATTCTTTCCTGCATCAAGGCGGGGGCGTCCGGTTATTTACCGAAACGGGCACTCGGTTCCGAGCTGGTCTCGGCGATAAGGTCGGTGAACCGTGGCGATTCCTTTCTCTACCCCACGGCAGCGACGGCGCTCATCGAAGACTACCTTAACCGGCCTTCCGGGGAAGACCCTTATGACCGGCTGACGGCGCGGGAGCGGGAGATACTCAAGCTAATTGCGGAAGGGCATACCAGCCGGGAAATTGCGGAGATGCTTTATCTCAGCCTGAAGACGGTCCTGGGGCACCGTGCCAAGATTATGGAAAAGCTGGACCTGCACAACCGCACCGAGCTCATCAAATACGCCATGCGCAAGGGCCTGGTAAGCATGGATGGTTAACTGGTCGTTAGTCATCAGTTATTAGTGATTAGTGCTCAGTTAATAGTTTTGAACTAACCGCTGTCCATTGATTACCATCTACCGGAGTGTCTCAATAACAGCTTTACAATTCTGAATAAAAGATGCCAGTTCTTACACAGCGCCTCATCCCCCCGCATCAAGTGCGGGGCAGGCTCTTGCCCCTTCTCCGCAGAGAAGGGGCAGAACTATTTTGAGAGGGGCT
>JAUYDN010000178.1 GCA_030691775.1 Dehalococcoidia bacterium | reverse complement strand
GTTTCACCCCCGCCGCAGGAGCCTAGTACCAGTGCCAGTACTATAAGGCTCGCAATCCCTAACCAGAGTAACCTTTTCATGCTTCTCCTCCTTTCTTTTCTTTTTCCTATCGCTCAATAGTGTTTTGTTTTATTCTGTACCACGATTTCACGTATCACCCCCTCTGAAAATAATCGTTCTAAGTCTAAGTTATCTGCTCGCGGATTTTTTTACTTATTTTTACGCCGGAATACCTGCCCAAACCACCTCGCAGACGCGGGTCCAGCAGGTCACGCATCGCATCCCCAAAAACGTTGACTCCATACACCACGACAGTGAGCGCTCCGCCGTGCCAGAGCTGTACCAGAAAGCGAGCGCCGTGTTTTTTGATTGCTTCGGCTGTTCTCTTCAACCGGTCGATGCCACTGGGAATCTGCAGGGGACTGGTGAGCTTGCGGTAATCAAAAAAGTCTAAACGTGTGGGTGTGGGACTGCTGGGATGCACACCCCAGATACCAGTACAAATCATTCCCGCACCGCCCCTGGCTTTGGACTCCCAGTAAGCGGTGATGCGCTCGCCGGGCAGGGTATCCAGCTCGTTTAGCGCTGGAAAATGCCCGGGCACAACGATGCGGTTACGCACCATTACCGCTCCGACCTTTATGGGACTGAACAAGATTTTGAACTGGTCTGCTATTTGGAAAACTCCTCCCGTCTAATAGAATAATCGTCACCGGATAACCGTGGAATGCTCAAAGTATATCTGCGCTCCTAAAGACTTGTCAAATCTTGGCAGGGGGTTATGAACAGGAGGGGGAGGGGTGTACACCCCTCTCTCTCATCAACGAGTAGAAAAAGACGCTTAATAACCCATCTTCTTCTTCATGTCCTGGTCAACCCAGATTCGGGTTAGAATGGGAGCCCAGGTGAGGGCGCCGGCGCTGAGTTCGCCGTAGTAGTTCTTCACCCAGGGCCACCAGTAAGTGAAGTAGTACTGAGTCGGTAACCAGATACAGGGCGCCTGGTCAATTGCGTAGACATTGAGTTCCTTCAATGCCTTATCGACCTCTGCCTCATTAGGATTGCTCATTGCTTTGGTCAGGTTATCAGTAAACCATTTATCATTAAACATGTAAGGGTTCCATGTTTCACCAGGATAGAAATTCTTGTGGAGGCACCGGATTGGATTCGTATGTGAGCTTGTGAAGAAGAAAACCGGAGGATGTGTCTTGGTCGCCTGGGCGCTTACCGTCGCGGCGTATTCCGTGGGCATCAGTTCAAGTTTAACACCGATTTCCGCCAGGCTGCCCGCCACGTAGGACGCCCAGTCCATTGCCGCGCTGGTATTCGGCACCATCGCCTTTACGGTGAAACCATTAGGATACCCCGCTTCTGTGAGCAGTTTCTTGGCTTTCTCCTTGTCATACGTATACAGCTCTTGCGCGGACTTTGGCAGCTTCTCCATCGGAGTGAACAAGCCGGTCCAGCTTGCCGCAAATGGATAGTTTAATATTTCACCGTTGCCATTGTACAAAGTCTGGATAAGTCCCTTTTTATCCACGCCCATATTGAGCGCACGCCGCACCCGGATATCATCAAAAGGCTTCGTGTCCATTCTCAAAGCCGCCATACCGCCGCCAGTACCCAGGTATTTCTGCACCTTCAGTTCGGGGCTGGTCTTCTTGAGTGTATCCTCGAATTTCCAGTCATTGGTCATGGACAAATCTACTTTACCTGTACGTAATGCCGCCAGACGCGTGGACTCATCTTTCATGATGAGGATAATAATCTTGTCAGTATACGGGAGCTTGTATTGCTTGCCGTTGATTGTATCTTTATCCCAGTAGTTTTGGTTTTTGGTGTAAGTCTGAGAACTGCCGCTCACATAGTCGGTAATCATATAGGGTCCCGTGCCGGTGGCGTTCCGCCAGTCGGCCACGCCGGCTTTCACTACCTCTTCGGGCACGATATTATCATAGTAACCCCAGCCGACCGCAAACATCCAATTTGCAAAGAAGGTATCCATGTAGCAGACGGCGGTATATTTGTCTCTTGCCTCCCAACGGACAGGTCCTCCCATAAACCCGATCAATGCCTTGGGGCTAGCAAATAAACGCGTCATGCTGTAGACAACATCTTTAGCTTCGAACTCTCTGGAAGCCATGACACCCTGTTTTGCCTGCCAGTAGATGCCCTTCCGCAGACGGAATACCAGCGCCAGCGGGTTGGTCTGGATTTCCCAGCTTTCCGCCAGCACACCCCGGACAGCCACTGGTGACCACTCCATATCGGTGAATGGGACCTGATTAGTACCCCGTGGTCCCTTGTCCAGGTCTCCGCCAAGTAAGTGTTCCGAATAGAAAGTGATATCCTGAGAAACTTTCCACGCCCAGTCTGCCGGGTCGAACGTCATTGGGTCGACAGTGGGTGAGGTGCCAAGAACACGGAGAGTACCACCGTATTTTGGTTCCTCTCTTGTCCCCGGTGCAGGTTGGACGGGTGTGGTGGTGGGGGTTGTCGTTGCAGGAGTGGTGGGGGTTGTCGTCGCAGGGGTGGTACCGGTGGTCTGGGTGGCAGGCGGTTGTACGGTTTCACCCCCGCCGCAGGAGCCTAGTACCAGTGCCAGTACTATAAGGCTCGCAATCCCTAACCAGAGTAACCTTTTCATGCTTCTCCTCCTTTCTTTTCTTTTTCCT
>JAUYDN010000175.1 GCA_030691775.1 Dehalococcoidia bacterium | reverse complement strand
ACCTGTATGTTGTGCGTGTTGTGTATCCGATTCCAGGTCGTCCAGGATTTCCTGAGCACGGTGCACCACCGACCGGGGTAGACCAGCCAGCTTCGCCACGTGGATGCCGTAGCTCTTATCGACACCGCCGGGGACAATCCTGCGCAGGAAAATAACCTCACCGCGCTCCTCTTTTACTGCCACATTATAGTTCCGCACCCGCGGCAGGTAGTCCGCCATCTGTATCATCTCATGGTAGTGGGTGGCGAAGAGCGTGCGCGCGCCTAAACGCGGATGGTTATGAATGTACTCCACCACCGCCCGCGCGATGGACAGCCCATCGTAAGTGCTGGTGCCCCGCCCGATTTCATCGAGGATAAGCAGTGAACGCGGCGTGGCATTGTTGAGGATGTTCGCCGTCTCCAGCATCTCGACCATGAACGTGGACTGCCCGGAAATCAGGTCTTCCCGCGCGCCGATGCGGGTGAAAATCCGGTCCACCAGCCCGATGGTTGCCTGTTCCGCAGGAATATAA
Source organism: Dehalococcoidia bacterium (assembly GCA_030691775.1). Classification (GTDB taxonomy): domain Bacteria; phylum Chloroflexota; class Dehalococcoidia; order Dehalococcoidales; family Fen-1064; genus JAURWL01. Next base: position 4,137 of record JAUYDN010000175.1, on the reverse strand, counting down.
CTGCCCATCTGCGCCAGCAGGACGATGAGCGCCACCTGCTTGAGGTAGGTCGATTTCCCCGCCATGTTGGGACCCGTGAGGACGATTATCTGCTGGTCTCTGCCGGAGAGGCGCACATCGTTGGGGATAAAAGCGGCATCTGTGAGCGATTTTTCCACCACCGGGTGCCTGCCCTGGACGATATTGATTTCGTCGCTGTCGTTCAGTTGCGGGCGTTTATAACTATTGCGCACCGCTAAATCCGCCAGGCTGGAGAAGACATCGAGGTGCGCCAGCGCCTCGGCGAGCGACAGTATCGACTGCCGGGACCCGGCAACCTGCTTGCACACCTGCTGGTAGAGCGCCGTCTCCAGCTCCTCGATGCGCTCGCGCGCGTTCAGGATGGTCGATTCATAGTCTTTGAGTTCAGGGGTGAAGAAGCGTTCTCCGTTCATTAATGTCTGCTTGCGGATGTAGTCCGGCGGCACCTGGGGCAGGTTCGGCTTCGAGACTTCGATATAATAGCCGAAGACCCGGTTGTACCCGATGCGCAGTGACTTGATGCCTGTCTTCTCCTGCTCAGCGCGCTCCATACCGGCCAGGTACTGCCGTGCATTGGTGGAGACAGAGCGGATGTGGTCGAGCTCTTCGGAAAAGCCCGCCCGTATCACCCCGCCCTCCCCGATGCTGTTCGATGGCTCGTCTACAAATGCGCGACTGATAAGCTCGATGACTTCCGGGTGCGGTTTCAAATCGGTTTTCAACCAGTCCACGGCAGACGCTTGCTCCCCGAGTGTCTCAATAATGGCAGGCACATTTTTCAGGGCGCGTCGCAGGGCGATAAGTTCGTTCGGTAATGCATTCCCGCCGCTGATACGGTTAATGAGCCGTTCCAGGTCGGCGGCCTGGCTGAGCAGGGAGATGAGTTTCGCCCGCGCCAGCGTATTCTCCACGAACCAGCCGATGGCATCCTGGCGCTTTGTCAACTCGTTGATGTCCAGCAGAGGCTGACTCAACCATCGTTTGAGCAATCTGCCGCCCATGGCTGTCTTCGTGAGGTCGATGATAGAAAGCAGTGAGCCTTTGTACGCGCCGCCTGCCGTGCGGAATAGCTCCAGATTGGTCTGCGCCCGGTTATCAAGTGCCATATACGAATCGGTCGAGTAGGTTGAGAGACGGGTCAATTGCGCCAGAGAGCTTTTTTGCGTCTCCTCCAGGTAATGAATGATAGCACTTGCCGCCCTGACCGCGAGTGGAAGATGCGCACAACCGAACCCTTCCAGGCTCGCCACGCCGAAATGGTCGCTCAACGCCTGCTTCGCCACCTCACCGTCGAACCAGTAGTTGTCCACCTTTGTCAATGGTAAGTTGAGCATGGAGTCATTTGCCGCGTCCTGGGGAACAATCACTTCGGAAGGCTTGAGGCGCTCCAGCTCGGTATGCACACGGCTTGTGGGCAACTGGGTGGTCGCAAACTCACTGGTGGTGATATCCACGCAGGCGATGCCGGCTTCCTTCTCATCCAACACCAGGCTGACGAGGTAGTTGTTCTTCTTGCTCTCCAGCAGGCCCGGCTCGATGACGGTACCCGGCGTCACCACGCGGATGACCTCGCGCTGGACGATGCCCTTCGTCTCACCCGGCTTGGTCATTTGCTCGCAGATTGCCACCTTGTAGCCGCGGTTGATGAGCTTTGCCAGGTAATTATCGATGGCGTGGTAGGGGATGCCTGCCATCGGCACCTTGTTGCCCTTGCCCATCTCCCGCGAGGTGAGCACTATTTCCAGTTCGCGAGAGGCGGTCTTCGCGTCCTCATCGAAAGTCTCGTAGAAATCGCCCAGACGGAACAGGACGATTGCCTGCGGGTATTTACGCTTGATGCGCAGGTATTGCTGGCGGATGGGTGTCACGCTGTCACGCATATCAGGGTTATTGTACTGGAAAAGATGGCGGGAGGGAAGTGGAATTATCGCACTTAATACTGATTGACAAGTCGTAAACGATGTGGTAACTTATCAAGCAGTTCAGAGGGTCGTAATTTCAAGAAAGGTGGCACCTGGATGCACACGTGGCTTATTCGCCGTTTGATTTCGCTTGTACCTACGCTTTTTCTTGTCACAATTATCGTGTTCATTGTTATCAGGCTCGTCCCCGGTAATATTATCGACCTCATGGTTTCCCAGCACGAGTATTCCATGGAGGGCGAGGGACGTGAGGCGATTATCAAAGCGCTGGGATTAGATGTGCCGGTCTATGTCCAATACGGGCGATGGATCAGGGATATGGTTTTCCACGGCGACCTCGGGAGTTCACTCTGGAATAAAATGACGGTTACCAGCCTGTTAGGCGCACGCATGGCCACGACGCTGGAACTGGGTATACTTGCTATTATTATTGCGCTTGTCATTGCCATACCTATTGGCATCTACTCAGCCATCAGGCAGGATACAATTGGCGACTATATAGGCAGGACGATGGCCATTCTAGGACTGGCAGTTCCGAACTTCTGGCTGGGCACGATGGTCATTGTCTTTCCTTCACTCTGGTGGAACTGGTCGCCGTCATTCCAGCTCATCAAGTTCACTGAGGACCCTCTGGGGAACCTGGGGATGTTTCTCCTACCGGCATTCATCCTGGGGTTGTCTATGGCATCAACGACAATGAGAATGATGCGCACCATGATGCTCGAGGTCCTGAGACAGGACTATATCAAGACCGCCTGGGCGAAGGGATTGAGGGAGAGGGAGGTCAACTTACGACATGCAATGAAGAACGCCCTGATACCCGTAATTACGCTGATAGGACTGCAATTACCAATAATGATTGGCGGCACCGTTATCATCGAGCAGATTTTTTCCCTGCCGGGTATGGGGTTGCTGATGCTGGAGGCGATTTTCCAGCGTGATTACCCAATCGTCACGGGGGTGACACTGGTTATCGGCGTTGGTGTTCTGTTCATCAACCTGATTGTGGATATGAGCTATGGATTCCTTGACCCCAGGGTCCAGTACAAGTAGGAAGGATATAGGAAGATGAGCAAAGCCGCAGTTCCGGTAACGATAAAAAAAGCGCGTAGCCCGCTCGGTGATTTTTTCTACCGACTGGTTAAAGAAAAACCGCTGGGCACTTTTGGCGCTGTAATCTGCATAATTCTCATTCTGTTGGGTATCTTCGCTAATTTCCTGGCGCCATACGGTTACAACCAGCTTCTGCCAGGGAAATCAATAAAACCGCCTTCTGCAGAACATCTTCTGGGTACGGATAATCTCGGCAGAGATATGCTGAGCCGTATGCTCTATGGCGCCCGGCTTTCGGTGATTGTCGCCTTCAGCGCCACAACCCTGTCGATAGTTATTTCGGTACTCCTTGGCTTGACTACCGGATATTCTGGTGGGAGTTATGACCTGTTAATGCAGAGGTTTGTTGATGCCTGGATGGCGTTTCCGGGATTAATTATTTTGATTGTGGCAGTATCGCTAATCGGGGCGGGTGTGTGGCAAATTGTAATTGTCCTGGGATTACAGTTCGGCATCGCCGGCTCGCGCATCATCCGGGGTGCGGTGGTTGCGACCAAGGAGAATATTTATATATCCGCCGCTAAGTCGATTGGCGCCACCGGTCCGCGTATCCTTTATCAACACATCATGCCGAATATCATGGCGCCAATAATTATCCTGTTCACCACCCGGCTGGGAGCAGTGGTGCTTTCTGAAGCAAGCCTCAGTTTTCTGGGGCTGGGGATTCCACCACCGGCGCCAAGCTGGGGCGGTATGCTGAGTGGCAGTGGGCGCTCTTATATGTTCCTGGCACCATGGCTGGCAATCTGGCCCGGGCTGGCGCTGACCATCGTTGTCTATGGAGTCAATGTATTCGGTGATGCGATGCGCGACCTGCTGGACCCGCGTCTGCGAGGTGGTTTGGGCAGGTATTCCGGCGTAAAAATAAGTAAAAAAATCCGCGAGCAGATAACTTAGACTTAGAACGATTATTTTCAGAGGGGGTGATACGTGAAATCGCGGTACAGAATAAAACAAAACACTATTGAGCGATAGGAAAAAGAAAAGAAAGGAGGAGAAGCATGAAAAGGTTACTCTGGTTAGGGATTGCGAGCCTTATAGTACTGGCACTGGTACTAGGCTCCTGCGGCGGGGGTGAAAC
>JAUYDN010000163.1 GCA_030691775.1 Dehalococcoidia bacterium | reverse complement strand
CAGCGCCTCATCCCCTTGCCCCTTCTCCGCAGAGAAGGGGCAAGAACTATGTTGAGAGGGGCTGACGCCCCTCTCAACTCCCTTGTGCAAGTTGGCAGTCATCTTGCTTTCCCACCCTTTGCAACCATCATTTTTATATTTCGTCCGCGGCACCGCACTCCATGTGTAATTGTCAAGTTATTTCGGAGACACTACACTAGCGCGTTCAAGACAAACGTGCCACATAGGCGCAAGAAGGGTGTATGCCAGGCTTAATGCCGTACTTCTTCTTTTTGAGTTACGATATGCCGCGAGATGGCGAGGAGTACAGCCTCGACGCGTGAAGTGACTCCCATTTTAGCAAAAATACTGCGGAAATACCCCTCAACGGTACGCACACTCAGATTCAGTTTTTCTGCAATCGCTTTGTTACGCAACCCGTCAGCCGCAAGTTGCAGAACTTCCTTCTCACGCGAGTTAAGCTGTTCTGTCTGCTCACGGTCGCTTTCACCTTTCATGCGGAGCCAGAGGCGGCTGACCTTGGTGGCTATTGCCGGGTGTAGCACCGGCTCGCCACGGTGAACCCGCTGGACGGCATCGATGAGTTCGCTCGGACGCGCTGTCTTTAACAGGTAGCCAAGAGCACCTGCCGCCATTAATGCGACGATAAAATCGTCGTCATCAAAAGCGGTCAGTATCAGAGCTTCGGTATCGGGAGAAACTTCCTTCATACGGCGGACGATTTCAATGCCGTTGAGTTTGGGCATGCGTATATCCAGGACAGCGACATCCGGCTGAAGACGGCTAATCAAGTCCAGGGCTTGCTCACCATCCTCGGCATCCCCGACAACTTTCAGGTCGGAGCACTGGTCCAGGATGTGGCGCGTACCCTCGCGCAACAGCCAGTGGTCATCGGCTAAAACTATTCGGATTGGTTCTGTCATTTTCACAAACCCCTTCCCTGTGATACTAACCGGGACGCGACTACTTAAGTTGGTCGCGTCAACTTTATAACGTGTACGCCGAACATTGAAACCGTAAAAACACTCACTCTAAAAAAGCGTCTTCTCGGATGTATCGTATGCGAGTACCTGCTACATTAAATATACAACAGATACGAATACGCTGGCAAATAATTTTACGGGAGAACACCTATGGAAAGACAAAAAACGCGCGCAGTCCTGGCTTCCGAACATCCTGAAGTGCAAAGTTTTCTCCACGACCTGATTGAAAAGGATGGTGATGCCGTAACCGTGGGACGGGCGAAGAACGTCTCCGAAGCATTGGTCCTGGCAAAAAAGATTAGCCCGGATGTAATTCTTATCGATTCTTATCTCCCTTACAAAGTCGGCGTGGACAAACTCCGTATGTCAAGGATGGGAGGACTGGATACCGCCCAGGCGATTTCTCAGGAAGTCGCCGACACGAAAGTAGTCCTGCTCAATAACCTGGATGAGTTCTTCCACCAGGGACGTCCGGTCTCAAGTAACGGCAAGACTTATGCAATGAAGAGCCAGGGGACGGATATCTCCCTCGCTTTGCCCGACCTTCGCCGTGAGACAACGCACCCGAATGAACCGATATTTGCCTTTATCGAAGCAACATCTGAAATCCCCATGAAGCTGGCGAAAATAGGTTTCTGGGATTGGATGACTCTGGCTGGCGTCATTGCCGTAGCCGCCGGTTGGTTTTTGACGCTGACAATGGTATTAGCCACTGCGGGCATTATTATTGCCGCCGCGGGAGGAGTGATATTACTTACCGGCTTCATCAGGAAAAAGGTGAAAGCCTGGCGACGACTGCACTTTTCCGAACGAGCCTGAATCGCACTAAGACCATAAAAACTCGTTTTTAGTTTTATATTCCGTAATTCAGGGAGCGAAGAGATGAACAGAGGGAACTTGACTGTAAAGCAACTGCTCAGACAATGCAGTGTTTTTGCCGCTTTGTCCGATGTCGACCTCGAGAAAGTTGCCGGCATGGTTATCGAAAAGCAATATCCGGCCGGCACCACTATTTTCCGACAAGGGGAGCGAGCAGAAGATTTATACGTCCTTCAAGAAGGGAAGCTTGCTTTGCAGATAACACTCCCCCCCGAAGCGCAACGTCAGTCCGGGAACCGGATAACGGTCGATGCGGTGAATAAAAACGAGGTATTCGGCTGGTCGGCGGTTGTTGAGCCGCACATTTTTTACATGACGGCAGTCTGTCTACAGGAGGCAAAGGTCCTGGCAATAAACGGAGCAAAGCTCAGGTGGCTGTTACAGGATAACTGCAAAATCGGTTACGAAGTACTGAAAGAGCTCATCAAGGTGGTTGCTTCCAGGCTGGATGAGACCCGGCGGGTGTTGGTTAGCGAGCGCGTCCTCGTGATTAACTCGGAATAGCATGCGGTGGGGTTACCGAATCCTGTAATAATGCTTGTTCACCCTCCGATTCCTTGTCGAAAGGCTTTTTGTGCAGGAGAAAAATAAAAAGATAAATAGGCGTGACTTCCTCAAACGCACGGCGGGAGCCGTCGGGCTGGTAGCTCTCGCGTCCACCCCGTTCGCTGTATTCAATCGCGTTAAAGGCGCGCCCGATAATCCTCTTGCCACAGAAGGCAAACCGGATAATAATGCATCGGCGAAGTCGAAAGTCCGGGCGTGGGGCATGGTTATCGACCTGCGAAAATGCGATGGCTGTGTCACCATCGGCATATCTCCTGCCTGTACCCAGACGTGCATTAACGGACATTTTGCTCCCAAAGGACAGGAGTGGATACAGGTCTACAAGGCGGAACTTCCCGGAGGCGGCAGTTCGTTTATGCCGGTGCCCTGCTTTCAATGTGAAAATGCTCCCTGTGTGAATGTCTGCCCGGTAGCCGCGACTTACCATAATGAGGACGGCGTCGTTCTTGTCGACCACAAACGCTGTATCGGTTGTCGTTTCTGCATGTCGGCGTGTCCGTACCACCGGCGCTTTTTCAACTGGGGGACGGTAGAACTTCCGCCCGAGGCGGCTTTTGCGGAGTATTCCCCGCTCTACCCGGTGCCGGCAATTAAAGGCACAGTTATCAAGTGTATGTTCTGCGCCCATTTTCTGCACGATGGCAAACTGCCTTTTTGTGTTGCCGGCTGCCCGATGAAAGCTATTTATATGTGCGATTTTAACGAGGATGTGGCAAGTAACGGTGTCGAGGTTGTGATACTCTCCCGGTTCCTTAGAGAGAACAATGCCTACCGGTATAAAGAGGACCTGGGCACTCAACCGCGCGTATGGTATATCCCGGGCCACGGCGAGCAGTTCGGGCGGCACGCTAATGACACGCGCGAACTCAAACCTGTGAACGTTCCGTGGGGTGGTGCTACCCCCGACCAGCGCCTGGGCCTCTGGCCCTGGGACAAACCTGATACCTGGACATGGGAGGCGAATCCAAAATGAGAGCGGCCGCGGAAAGCTACACCCGGCGGCTGGAGCGCGTCTCGCTGGCGCCGTTATGGAATACCAGCACGCGTTACCGTCTCTTCGTCTTTTTCTTGCTGGCGATAGTCGCCTGGGGAGTCTATGCGTACGTGGTGCAACTCCGTTATGGTCTCGCTATGACAGGCATGAACGACCAGGTGAACTGGGGGTTTTACATCTTCAATTTCGTTTTCTGGATTGGCGTGAGTCATGTCGGCGCGCTTATTTCTGCAATTTTGAGGCTGACGAACGCTGGCTGGCGGACTCCGCTGACACGCCTCGGTGAGTTGATTACAATATCGGCATTGCTCATCGGCGCCGCGATGATTATCGTTGACATGGGACGTCCGGACAGGCTTCTCAATCTGCTCTTCTACGGCCGCTTCCAATCGCCGCTCATCTGGGACGTTATCGGGGTGGCGACTTATCTTACGGGTAGCCTGATTTACCTGTATTTGCCCACGATTCCGGATTTTGCCATGATACGTGACCGTTTGCGGCGCACGACATCGACAATAAAACTGAAGCTTTACACCTTTCTGGCGGTAGGCTGGCGCGGTACGCCGGAACAGAAAGCCCGGCTCGATAAAGGCGTCAAGATTATGAGCGTGATGATAATCCCCATCGCTGTATCGGTGCACACGGTTGTGGCATTTGTCTTTGCCATGACATTGCGTCCGGGTTGGGATAGTACCGTCCTCGCCCCCAATTTCGTTATCGGCGCTCTTTTCTCCGGCATGTCTGCGCTGATGGTTGTTATGGGGGCTTTCCGCAAGTTCTGCCACCTGGAGGAATACATTACCCCCAAACATTTCAAGAATATAAGCTACCTGGCAATCGTTTTGCTTTTTGCCTATTTCTATTTTGTTTTCGTCGAATACTCGACCGTGATGTTCAAATTCAGGCTGGAAGAGAAAGAGCTTTTCACACTTCTTTTGGTGGGGCAATCGGCGCCCTGGTTCTGGTTATTCTTCACCTGCGCTTTCGTGTTGCCGTCAGTGTTATTGCTCTGGCAACGGGAGCCCACCATCCCAAGGCTGGTCATTGCCGGTATCCTCGTGAACATCGGGATGTGGGTAAAAAGGTTCGTCATCGTCGTCCCGAGCATGGAGGTGCCATTAATGCCGACCGATTTTCATTTTGCCACCTATATGCCGAGCTGGGTGGAGATATCCATTGTTGCCGCCGGACTTGCTGGCTTCATACTGCTTCTCACCCTTTCCGCCAAAATTATGCCGGTGATGCCTTTCGTCGAGATGGTCGAAGAAGCTGAAGAAAAACACGCGGAAGGAAAAGAAGAAAAACACGTACAGGAACAACACCCGGTAAGGAGACGGCAGGGTGTTTAAATTCGGGCTTTTTGTCGTTTTATTGATTGCCGGTGCCGTTCTCATCCTGACTGCGACCGCGGTGGCGGGAGGAGAGGTACCGCCCCCGTACGAAGGCATGAAAAATCCATTCTCATGGGGGGATACCTCCGCGCAAACGGCGGGCAGACCTCTTTACCAGCAATCCTGTGGCGGCTGTCACGGCGCCCGGGGTAATAGTATTCCCGCATCCGATTTCAGCACACCCGATTTCCGCGGGAAGTTGGAAGAGAAACCAGATTATTACTTCTGGTTGACAAGCGAGGGCAGACTCGCTAACGGTATGCCTCCGTTTAAATCGTCCCTCTCCGAAAGCCAGCGCTGGCAGGTGCTGACCTTTATCTGGTCTCTGGGTGCGTCAGACTCACTGGGCGCAAACCAGCCACCGGCGTCTACACCAACGATAAGCAACCTTAGCTTTCGTTTAACGACGCCGGAACAGGCACAAGCCGGACAAGAACTGCCAATCTCCGCCAGTCTGAAAGATACGGATGGTAAGCCTGTTGCGGGCGCGCTCGTGATGTTTTTCCTCAAGGTAGACTTTTTTGCCAGCGGCCTGGCTGAAATCGATTCGGCATACACAGATAGCCAGGGCATAGCGAATGTTGTGTACGGCCCGCGCCTGACCGGCGAGGTGCAGGTGTATGCCATCTACGAGGACGGCACGGGGGAAAAACTCGAAGCCATTTCCACGGTCATGTTGAATCCCGGCTCCGGGCATTTCTACGAGAGCGAAGTGGGTTTACGGGGCGGTATCGGCCCCCCCGATTTGTCCGTCCCACTGTATTCAGACGAGCAAGAGAAAGACATGGGTTTTGCACCAGGTAACCTTTTAAGGATTCCCGGTGGTTTACCGTTTTATCCTTTTATGGGTTATGTTGCGGCTGTAGTGCTGGTATGGGGGCTTTACATGCGGATTATGTACCAGGTACTGCGCGTTCCACGGGTGGATGACACAGAGGAAGTCAATACACGGTTGGTGCCGGTGGCAAGCCTGATAATAATAGGAGCAATTCTCGTCGTCCTGGTGTTCATACTCGTCGTTGGTCCGGAGTCCCATCCACACTTGAGGTTCGGATAGCCTGACCTGAACGGTAATCTGTGGCTACACGCTCCCGGCCGTCTCATACACCCACGTGTGCCGTTATCCCGCATCGAAATCTACTCCACTTATTATGCCGAGCAGCAATTACTTCCCATCGGCTACACTCAGGTAGTGCGGCATGATTGACTCCCGCAAGTAGAGCCACGATTGCCCGATTCCTTGTCATTCTCCGCGAAACTTGTCCCGTACTCCGATACGAGGCTGTTAAAGAAATTTCTTGATACGGGTTTTCATGATTTACTATTCTTTAATGACCCCCTGTCATTCCGTACTTGATACGGAATCCAGGAAACAACAGTGAAAAATCATTGGCATTCGATACTGGATTCCAGCCGGA
>JAUYDN010000085.1 GCA_030691775.1 Dehalococcoidia bacterium | reverse complement strand
TTCTTGTGGGCGTCACATCCGATATAATATTTCATGCTGCGGTGCCTCCTTCATCGTTTTCTGGCACCTCCATTGTAGGCGGTACCGCAGCGCTTTCATATAATCAAAGACAAATGATTCATCATTATTTAACGCGTTAGTATTAATATGAAGGGGAAAATCCGTTTTCCTGTCTTTACGAGGAGCGAAGCGACCCCGTATCAAGTATGGGGCAGGCCCCGTATCAAGTATGGGGCAGGCTGTGGTAATCTCTGCCACCTTGATGGAATTCACTCAAAGCAACAAGGTTGTGTTAGGTTGCCACATCGTAGTTAATCGGGACTCGCAATAGCCCACCATTGAGTAATAATTGTTAGGAGATACACATGCCGGCTATCGCAGTTATCGGGGGGCAATGGGGCGACGAGGGTAAAGGGAAAGTCGTCGACCTGCTGGCGGAGCGGGCGGATGTAGTCGTACGCTTTTCCGGCGGAGATAACGCCGGTCATACCGTTATTAACGAGTTCGGCAAATTTGCTCTGCACCTGGTGCCATCCGGCATTTTCTCACCGACCACTGATTGCATTATCGGTAACGGCGTCGTCATCAACCCCGAGGCACTCCTCGAAGAGTTGAAGATGCTCAAAGACCGGGGCGTGGACACCTCCCGGCTTTACATCAGCGACCGTGCTCACCTGATTATGCCCTACCACATCATCTTCGACGCGGCGGAGGAAAACCTGCGCGGCGATAAAGCAATCGGCACCACCAAGAAGGGCATCGGGCCTGTTTTCGCAGATAAAATCGCCAGGCTTGGTATCCGTGTAGGTGACGTCGTCGAGAGACGCAATTTTATGGAGCAACTGCGTAACGTTCTCCACCAGAAAAATCTCCTGTTAACGAAGGTTTTCGGCGCTCAACCATTGTCATTGACGCGCATCTATGAAGGCTATGTCGAATTCGGCAGACAGATGAAACCCTTCGTCCGTGATACCACGGTGATGCTGGAAAAGGCGTTGAATGAAGGCAAAGTAGTGCTGTTAGAAGGAGCGCAGGGCACCATGCTCGACCCGGATTTCGGCACTTATCCTTACGCGACGTCGTCTTCACCGATTGCGGGTGGGGCGTGTGTCGGCGCGGGCATCAGTCCGAGACGTATCACGGGCATACTGGGAGTCTTCAAAGCATACTGCACGCGCGTTGGCGGCGGTCCCTTCCCCACGGAGCTAAAAGATGACATCGGCAACCATATACGGGAGCGCGCCCACGAGTACGGCACGACCACGGGCAGACCGCGGCGGTGCGGCTGGTTCGATGGCGTCGCCGCCCGATTCAGTAACCGCGTCAACGGGTACACCGGCATGGCACTTACCCGTTTCGATATCCTGGACACGCTGGACTCAATCAAGGTCTGTACCGCATACAAAGCGGGGAGTAAGACCATCCACGATTTCCCGGCGAGCCTCGCCACGCTGGAAAGATGCGAGCCGGTATATGAGGAATTTCCGGGCTGGAAGCAAGACACCTGCGGAGTGCGTAAGCTTGAAGACCTGCCGGAAACAGCGCGGAATTACGTAAAACGCCTGGAGGAGCTGGTAGGTTGCCCGGCGAACCTTATCTGTGTGGGTCCTGAACGCACCCAGACGATTGTGAAGAGCGCCGTGTTTTAATAGTCCCGGTGCGCACAAAACAGAACGGGTGCCCTTTTCCGCCTCCGTTGCAAGTCCCGAAAACGCCAACATGTGGTAGTCTATGCTCTGCTCTGATATTCAAATCGTCTTTACGTTCAGTAAATGAGCGTACTCTCCCCCTATTTGGCAAGTGAAACCCGCTATCTCGCTCCGCTGAATTCACAAACTTTCTTAACCGGTCTTGTTTTACTAATTACTGTGAAAATATAGTTACCTGTCATCCTGGAGGAGTCCGTCCCGCCAATACTCTCGGAGGACGACGAAGGAACTCATGGTGGGGAAGAGGAAATCATTACCCCTGCGAGATTCCATTAGGATTAGAGAGAACGGTTATCAGTGGCAGGTGGAACGATGGATTCCCGCTCAGAGCCTGCCCCGTATGAGCGACTTCATCGCCATCCCGGTTCAGTCGGGACTGGCGTTGCCCTAAATGTCATTCTGAGGAGCGAAGTGAACGAAGAATCTCCAACACTACTCAGTAGGCAGGGAGACCCTTCCCCCGGTTTTCATCGGGGTCAGGGTGACAAGGTCACTCGACTTTTGAGGCAAAGCCGTCGGGACTCGATACGGGGGTCGGGAATGACAAGGGGGGGGGCAAAAGTTTCCAAACTTCGTGGTGTCTCTGACAAGAGATGTGTAAGATTCTGAAGAAAGAGTCCTGCCAGTCGCGATTCCTTCGGCTGTTTTTATTTCCGGTGGATTGACTGTAACCTCTCCAGCGTCGGTGGGTGCGTGTACTTCAGAAAAACGTAAAAAGGGTGCGGCGTTAAGTTAGAGAGGTTCGCGCCTGCCAGTTTCCTGAGAGCGTCACCGAAAACCGCCGGATTTTCAATCGTCTCCACTGTAAAACGGTCTGCCTGTCGCTCATATCTGCGTGAGAGCGCCATCATCCCGGAGGAGACCACAAGCTCAAACGGTATTGCCAGCAGGAAAAAGAAAACCAGTCCTGTGTAAAAAGACGGTTGTTCCACGCCGAATGCTTCGTAAAGCCTTCGATTGTCGAGTAGCCGTGAGAACAAGAACAGGAGCAAGCCCGCATGCAGAATGCTTGCGGCCATCCCTTTAAGGATGTGCTTTTTTGATAGTGCCCGATTTCGTGCGCCAGGACGGAGACGATTTCGGGTACGGTGAACTTTTCTACCAGGGTATCGAACAACGCGATGCGTTTGTTCCGCCCGAAACCGGTAAAGAAAGCATTGGACCTGGTCGAACGTCGCGAACCGTCCATAACATATACGTTCTTGAGGGGAAAGTCTACCGTGCGGGCAAAACCCTGGATGGCGTCTTTTAGCTCTCCCGACTGCATCGGCGTGAATTTATTGAAGAGCGGCATAATCCAGGCAGGCGCTACCCACTGTCCGAAAATCATGACGGCTGTCACGCCTGCCCATCCAAGGAGCCAGGCATACGTTCCCCCGAATTGAAACAACACCATGATACCTGCCAATAACAACCCACCCAGCACAAGTGCCAGCACCAGCCCTTTCAGACGGTCGGCGATGAATACGAGCGGCGTGGTGCGGTTGAAACCAAACCGCTGTTCCACCACAAACGTATCATAAACACCGAATGGAAGGGTGAGTATTCCATAGGCAAGGAATAGAATGTCGAGGTAGAGCAGTCCGGTTACCAGTGGTGGGAGTTGCCAGCCCCTGACGATGTTATCCAGCCAGTTGAACCCGCCGGCGAACCAGAACGCCACCAGGAGCACGAGCGTAAAGCCACCGCGAAACAGTCCCAGGCTGGTGTGCGTCCGGAGATACTGTTGGGACCTGGAATATTCCTGTGGCGGGTAAATTCCCTCAAGCAAAGGCGGTACTTTCTGCCCTGACGCTTTTAAGTTAAGGATGCCGGCAGTCAAATCCAGCGCATAGTCAAGCAGAAGACCCGCAAGGATAATTATCGTGAATGTGTTCATCATTCTAAATTCAAAAGGTAAAAGTCAAAGTCACGATTACATCCGGGATGCCGCATGAACGGAAGAATCGGCATTCAAAACCATAGCTAATAGCTTAAAGCTTGTCCCATCTGCCGTGTCTAATTTTGCACTTTTATTACGTAGAGCACTAAATACTTCTCATTAAGCCAAGGGTGGGTTAGTCAACCGACAAAGTCGGGGAACGTAACCCACCGATAAAATTAAAGAAATTAGTAAAAGTGGTGGGTTTCACGCCGATAAATCAGCTTTCCACCCACCCTACGTGCTGCCGTGTCTAATTTTGCACTTTTAACTTGTATTTTTGACTTTTGAGTTTTAACCTTTGACTTAATCAGGTAGGTTAACTTTTGAGCAGGACTTCCCTCACCTTTTGCGCGTACGTTTCGCTCTCTTTATCTCCGGTGACAAATTGTATCTGCTGGGGGGATTTCACACCGAGACCTAGCTCCGCCGCCCGCGCAATCTGCTCTTGAGAAAATACCGGTCCTTTGCTTACCTCCGGGGTGGTACCGAGCAAGCGCAATATAGCAACGCCAACAGCATCAATCGCCACCCTGTCGAGACCAGCAAGCACAACCCCGGCTGCCACCTTTGTGCCGCGCGCCGGTCCGCCATCCACGAATGCCTCAACCCCGTCCAGCACCACCAGGTCGGGGGAGAAGGCGGTATTGATTTCGGCAATCATCTGCCGCTGGTACGACGATGAGTGCAATTGACCCATATACGGGTAGCCCACCCTCGGCACCATCCCCACCGCGAGCTTCAGAGAGAGCGTAAAATGACCGCCGTAAGCGTGGGTCTTGAGACAGCAGGTCTGAACGATAGATTCCGCCTCCCGGTAGGCGCGTGGAAAATGAAAGCCGTTTGTCCAGTGACTCTCTTTGGGGGTGTACTGCACCCAGCTCTCGGCAGGCATTTCTTCAAGGTTGAGGATACTGAATCCAAGCTCATCCGCCAGAGTAAAGACCCCCTTCTTCTCCATAACCGTACGTGTACTATCGCCGGGGCCGCTCCGCTCCGCCAGGGTGACCTGCTTCGCTCCCATTTGCTGGAGGTCCCGGACAAGCGAGCGCAGTGTATCGATATGCGTTGAACCCGGCGTTGGGTCCGCCGAGTTGAAGTTGGGTTTGAGGACAACCTTTTTGTTGCGGACGGGATTTGAACCGAGGAGACTGATTGCTTTCCGGACGCCTTCGGCACGGTCACCGGTACGCACCAGAGCTATTTTTGTCATTTTCCCTTCCTCCTTGACGGACGCCGGTGAAACGGCAGGTTCGGCAGGGCTTTCGTTCTCACGCGGACTTACGAGACAGGCCGGCACAACGGTTGACAGTAGAGTCAGCCCTCCCACCAGCGCCGCCCCTTTGATGAATTCCCGGCGCCCGATGGATTCAATGCTACTGCGGTGATTCAAGTCGCCGTTTTCAGACATAGGTCAATTATAGCGGAAGGACACTGGCAACGGAAGTTCTGTAGTGGTGTAAAAAACCGGGGGAGTGTGCAGATAGCTGTTATTCGGAAACTATCGCTTTCACCACCCCGTCGTTGAATGCCCGCAGGCGCTCTACCCGTTGCGTGCCTGTAGCCACGGTGTTACTGAGGAAAACCACCACCAGCCCTTTGTCCGGGTCGACCCATGCCCAGGTAGCGTTGGCGCCCCCGAATCCGAATGTCCCGGGAGAAGTTAAATCTCCGAAGTTATCCACCAGGACACGTGTCCCTTTCACCCGGAAGTGGTATCCCATATCGCCCGGCGCTCCCGTGCGCAGGGGGAGCGAGTCCGTGTGACTGCGGGTCCCGAGTGCGACCATCTCCGGGCTGAGCAGGCGGTACTTATTCAGTTCCCCGCCATTCAGGTATGCCTGAAGAAGCTTCGCCAGGTCGGCAGGGGTAGTGAAGAGACTTCCCCAGACGGCAGTCAGTTGTGTGCGCGCGTATTCCGAATTAGCCAGCTGTGCTTGTGCCGGCGAGGAGCTGTACAACGTTGCGATGCGCAACCAGACTTCCCGGCTTGGGCGGTAGGTAGTATCCTTCATTCCAAGCGGCTGGAAGATGTATTTCTGGCAGAAAGCTTCAATTTCCATGCCGGTCTTTTTCTCCAACATCCACTTGAGGAGATTGGAATTGAAACTCGGGCTGTATTCCACGCCTGTCCCCGGCTGAAAACCGAGTGGTGCATCGCGGACAACCTGACGCCATTCCTCTTCACTCGCCCGTTTTGGTACCAGGATGCCGATTTGCTGGAGGTCTGGTAAAAGTCCCATTCCCGAGGAGAGCGTAAGCAGTTGTTCCATGGTGATATCGGCTTTGTTCGTGCCAGCGAAGTCAGGGAGCACTCCTCCCACGGTGTCCTGCGTGGAAAGCTGGCCGCGGTCGATTGCCACCATTACCGCCGTGCCGAAAACGATTTTACTCAGGGATAAAATACCGAAGATAGTATCCCCGGTGACAGGACTGGCTGGCTGGTTATCGCTGGCATTTCCGAAGACTTCCCTGGCAACCAGCCTGCCGTTGCGCATAATCACATACGAGGCGCCTTTCATCTCGCCTTCTTTTATCCAACCCTGTACCATACCGGCAAGCTGTTGCAGTTTTTCTGTAGACATGCCGACCTCCTCCGGGCTGGTAATACCAACTGCGGGAACGGGCGTCACGGAGCTTTTGCAGGACACCGGTGATGCGGATATTACGAGCAGATTGAGCGTTATTAATAGCGTTACGAACTTCATATATCTTTTCGGGAGCGTGAACCGTAGTTTAGCATACTCACCGGTATGATTGTCAAACAGGTTGTGGGAGAGTTTTTAGTAACGCATATTGTCATTACTATGAAAATAAGGGAGCCACTCACCAAATATGTCATACCAGCCCCGTATCAGAGTACGGGGTAAACTCCGGCTGGTATCTAGAGAGAGAAAACGTCTGGATTCCCGCTCGGAGCCTGCCCCGCACTGGATGCGGGGGCGGGAATGACAAAAAGGAGTGAAGGTTTTCATACTTCGTGGTCCCGATAGAATCAGAATGAATGATTCCAGCGAAGCCTGTCCCGTACAGTGATACGGGAGCTGGAATACGGGTGAAGGGGTGATAAGGTGGATTATCGGGTCAAGTCGTGGAACAACGTTAATAAACAACCTCTTACTGCCGTTTAGCGAATCGGGTTTAGCTGGTGCGTTATGCCTGACCCTGTAAAGCCCATGACCGGAAAACACGATTTGTGGGGGCGACCCTTGTGGTCGCCCCAGGCGGGGTCAAGCCCCGCCCAGCTTAAAACCTATTTTGGACAAGGATGAATGTATATACAAAGAAACGCAGACGCGGTGTGGTGGTGTGTTAGCTGTTCGGGATACTGGCTATTGTTTTCACTGGGTTGTGATTTACACATCCAGTTGTTCAAGCGGTCGGAATTGAAGCCAGAAGACGTATTTTTATGTTATACTTTTTGGTTGAGAGCCACCGTAGCTCAGTGGCAGAGCAGCGGTTTCGTAATCTGTCTGCCAGTGTCCCAAGGGGTCATTTTACGTTCAAACTGGACCCTTTGTGTCATTTACCAAAATCCTGTTGTGTGCGTAAAATACCAACCGGTGTTAAAGCGTATCATTCCATCTATTAGCAAATTATTAGCAAAATTCGAGCTTCATTTTGAGCATGAGCTATCCCTTGACGGAAGGAAGAAGAGACAGGACGGATAATTGTGTGCGGGGCAAACTGGTTTGCTTATATCATTGCCATTTCTAGGTCCTGGCTGAACCGGTTAGGCGTCAAGACCCTGTATATCGAACCGGGCAGTCCCTGGGAGAATGGTTACGTTGAATCCTTTAACAGTAAGCTAGGGATGAACTCCTTGACCGGGAAATCTTCACTACTCTTGAGGAAGCAAAGGTATTGATTGAACAATGGAGAAGGGAATATAATCAGGTGCGACCGCATAGCGCCAGGAATAATCGCCCACCGGCGCCTGAGGCTATTATGACAGTGACTCTAACATAAGACCTGGTACAACTACTGGGGGCAGGTCAATATCGGTGGTTAAAGGTGTATTGGTACGTCGTGAGGGTGCCAATCCCGAGCTTGCCGAAGAGATAGCGCAAAAACTTGAAGGTAAGAGTCAGGATGTAAGGGATGCGGTAAGAGTGGCTCGTTTGAGCCCCCAGTTGGGCACTGACAAGGCGATCGGCTTACTCTTGTCCTGAGGGATTCCATACCCAGCGAGAACGAAGTGTATGAAAACGTACATCCCAGTCCTAATCACTCGCCACGAACTATTAATGACGGGCCTAGAGCTAAGTCCATATTATTTTCACCCAATTTATATATCTATATCAGTATCACCTTTTCGCTGTTTCTGATAAAGCGTTTTTTACATTTCCTATGCCTGATAATAGGAACCCCCTCCCCCCTCCGCGTGTGGGTATCTGATAAGACGTCAGCTATGGTATACAGGAGTAGTATACAGGAGGGTATACAGAATCTATGAAAACGGCTAGTGAGCATCACGAGAAAAAGACAAAGGTGGTCACCTTCAGGGTCGCCAATCAGATATACGACCAGATTGAGGATACCAAAGCGAAGACTGGTCTTTCCAACGCCGACCTAATAAAGCTGGGAGCCGGAATTGCCCAAGAAGAAATAAAGGCCAAGCTAGCTGAACTCAGTGGTCTGGATAGGAGGTTGGCTCAGCTCAAGGTGGCTATACGGCAAACACAGCAAGAGCTGGATAGGGTAATTGCTCAAGAGAGAAAACGCAGGCTGGCGGAGTTGGATACTGAAATCGAGGTATTTAAGCTATTTGACCAAGGGTGGGCATTGGAAGCGGTCAGCTTCAAGATGGGCATTCCCCGTGAGACAGCGTATCGTTACTTCCAAGAGTGGGGTGACGTGCGAAACAACAAGCAAGCCGTAGAACAGGAACTACTGAGAGAATGCCTGACGAAACACCTTGATGTACTCAAAAAGCGTCGCTACTGGGGTGGGTTGCCCCCTGGATACCCTGAGTACTTGGAGAAGGTACAGGAGGAGATTGATTATTACGAGCACCTACAGTCTCCTTCTGAGATTGACGACGTCAGGAAGGCATTTCTGCTTACTGAATACTCAAGCCAGATTCACCCGGCCAAGACGAAGGGGAAAGTTGACAAAAGCACCTAATGCAACATACTTGGCTTGAAAAGCGGCCTACCTCGTCTTCCGCCCGGTCATTTCAGCAGTCGGTCAGATAAACTCGGGGCCTCTACCCAGACCACAGACGGAGGAGTAAGCATCACCCGGTCAGATACCGCTAGCCCTAGTTATTCTGTATTGGTATGGAGAACAATGAGGCTTTAAGTATTTGACTGTCTATCCGGTTGACCTTCTGACTATTATGAGCAATTCTTCTGAGTGAATTCAAGCTACCTTGGTCTTCTGTAGTATCCGGCCCAGGTTAGCCTGAGTACCTCTGTGTGCTAGCTATGAGCTAGCGAGGTAACAATCTTGTCTTTTGTTACCTCTTAGCCAACCAAGATTCCTCTCTCATCTTCCTGTATGAGCGCCACCGTTGCAGATATTTACTTTACCCTCAAATCTGCGGTATAATCCATTCGCTGCACAAAAGTCAGGGCCTTTCGCCCAAGGCAAACCGCTGGGGCACTCAATGTGCCCCCGAGTGGGATGCGGCTTGCCGACTTTTGTGCAGCAACAAAAGAAGGTGCCTACCCGCAAGGGGGCTTCCTTATTGTGGCTTCCTATTGGGCGGGACAAAAAGGGGGAAGCCATGTCAAAATTATCTAGCAAGAACCAAATCCCGAGAAAACTGTTACCTGTACTACTACCCCTAACAACGATCTTCATCCTCACCAGCTGTATCCCAATAAACCCGCCGGTAACTTCACCTTCTACACCGACAACCACACCTACGTCTGCATCTACTCCCACCACTATACCGACTCCTGTCCCCACGACCCCAACTACTCCTACGCCCAGTCCTATTGACGTTAACATTGTGCCTCTATTGGGCGCGATTGACGTTGGTGTCAGTCCCACCTTCTCCTGGCCGTCAGTCGTTGGCGCTACTAGCTACGAGTTCGTCATCGCTCAGGAAACTGGGCAGACGGATAAGTTTGCCATCATTGACTATAGCGCAACCACTCCGACTAACACTTTCCAAGCTG
>JAUYDN010000081.1 GCA_030691775.1 Dehalococcoidia bacterium | reverse complement strand
CTTTGGGCAGGACGGCACTATAATCGGCGGAATCATAAGATGGGTCTTCGCTGTAGACACGCACGGGTTTTTCAGCGGCGCACGCCGGGCACCTGATTTCCCGGTTCAACTCATAGAGCCGGCTGAAGAACTCGAACCGCTCTCCGCATTTCTGGCATTCGTAGGTATATAATGGCATGGTTTCCCCTCCACGCAATCAACATCACCATCCTACTTGTAATAATCAGCGGTGTATGCGACTTTTGTCTCTTCGGCGTGGAAACCAGCTTTGATGGTAAAATTAATTACGATGAACTCATCCCCGAAAGTCGCCATCGCCCGCGCGCCACGCTACGATGCCGGTGAACTCCACAGCTCGATAACACGATGTCTTGACCTCATTGGCGGACTGGATATGGTCGTCAGGAGTGGCGCGAAGGTCTTTGTCAAAATCAATCACCTCCCTCCACCCTCCCCACCCGAGCGCGGCATCGTGACGCACCCGGTCTTCACGGAAGCCGTCCTGCAACTGCTGAAGGAGGTGGGCGCCGATATTACCGTCGGCGATGACGTGGAGGCTGAAGGCGCCGACGGTTTTGTTTTATCCGGCTACCGCGAGATGTGCAAGCGACTGGGCATGAGGCTGGTCAACCTGCGGGAGACTGGCTTTACTCTCAAAAAGTGTGACGGTCGGGCATTAAAAGAGGTCTATATCTCACGGGTACCGCTGGAATCGGACGTGATTATCAACCTGTCCAAGCTCAAGACACACTCGCTGACCCTGCTTACCGGCGGAGTCAAGAATATGTACGGGTGCATCCCCATCGGTTTACGGCGGCGGTTTCACGGTGATTTCCTGCGGGTGGAGGATTTTTGCCGTATGCTCGTGGATGTTTATTCGCTGGTTCCACCGCATCTCACGATTATGGACGGCGTGATGGCGATGGAGGGGGAAGGTCCCGGTAACGGGCAAATGAGAAACCTCGGCCTGGTGCTGGCGAGCCGGGATGCCGTAGCGCTGGATGCCGTGGCAGGGCAAATCATCGGACTGGAGCCTGCGGATGTGTTGACCACCCGTTTTGCCTCGGAAAGAGGGTTGGGTGCCGGCGACCTCAGCAGGATTGAGATTGTTGGAGAGAAGATAGATTCGGTGGCGGTGAGTAACTTCAAACTGCCGGCGGCGGTGAGCCGCGTTGCGGTGGGGAATGCGCCACGCTTTTTGGGGAAATTCGTAGTCTCACAGATTTCGCCTCAACCTCATGTCAGGAAGAATAACTGCACTGCTTGCGGAGAGTGCGTAAAAGCCTGTCCCACCGGCGCCATCGCCATCCCGGAGGACTTCGCCGTCGTTGACTATGCCTCGTGCATCCGCTGTATGTGCTGTCACGAGGTCTGCCGTTTTAACGCTATCATCCCGCGCCGCCCGTTCCTGGGAAACGTGATTTATGGTGGGGTGAAGGGGGTGAGAAGGGTGGCGGGTGGTAAAACTTTGAGGACACGTAATTGAGGTCACGAAGGCAGTGGTCAATGGTCGGTCAACAGATGGAAGACGAGTCAATCTTCGAAGCTAATTGCTAAAAGCTGAATGCTGATTGCTCCTTACTCCTCCACAATCGCCACGGGTCTCACCCAGCCAGCACCGGCTTTGAAAATCTTGATGGGAAAGCAGTAGACCGTAAAACCGTGCGGCGGTAGCTTATCCAGGTTGGTGAGCTTCTCCATCTGGTAGTATTCCCCTTCGATGCCCGCGAAATGCCCCTCCCAGATGAGGTTCTTATTGCCCGTCTCGCGGAACTCTTTAGCCTGCGCTGCGAACGGCCGGTCCCAGCCCACCGCATCCGTCCCCACCAGTTTCACGCCCTGTTTTATCAGCCATAGCGTGGCGTCTCTGCCCATGCCGGCATACTCGCTCACATACTTGCGGGTATCCACGCCCCAGTGTTTGTCCGCGCCTGTCATCACGAGTACGATATCCAGTGGCTTGAGGGTGTATTTCATATTTGCGAGCACAGACTGTACATCGTCCACCGTCACAACCGTGCCGGGTTTCAAGTGCCGCACATCGAGCACCACGCCGTGACCGTAAGCCCATTCCAGCGGCATCTCGTCGATTGTGCGCGATGGCTTGCCTGCCATGGTGGGAGAGTAATGATAAGGAGCATCCAGGTGTGTGCCCGAGTGTGTATTGAGCGTCACCGTCTCCGCCGACCACCCCATCCCGCCCGGCAGGTCTTCCTGCTTGATACCGGGCCAGCTCGCCAGCATCGCCGGAACGCTGTCTTTATGATTTGTGTACTTTATCTGCGCACCGAGCACGCCGGACAATCCATCTCTTATCTCCAGGCTCAAATCAACCACGCGGACTTTTTTGGGCATGATATAACTCCTTTACGGTCTATTATTTGTTGGTTAGCCACGTGATGCAAACCGAGCGTCTATTCTCCCAGACCGAGAGCGAAGATAATGGCAAGGTCAACCGCGTTTATTTTATCGGCTGAAAGCGCGGCGATTCTACGAATGAATTGAGCACGAGGTATCGTCATTATATTGTCTAGATTTACCACGCACTCGGACGAAAGCCCATCCTCTGGGCCCAATCTCACTTCAGAAGGGATGCCACGTATCGTCCGCGTAATTGGTCCTATCGTACAGGAGTCTTTGATTCGGTATACTGCATTTCGAGAGAGCAAGACTACGGGCCTCCTGCCGCTGGGCAATAATAAGTCTGCCCACCAAACTTCTCCTCTCTGCATTTACCATTCTTCCTTAGATAGTACCTCGGCGGCCATTTTCAACTGTGCTTCGGCTAGAGACGTGTCTTCCGGGAAACGTTTGTAACCTTCGATGTACTGGCGTTCCAGCTCTTCGTTGCGTAGCTGTGCCAGGAGCTTTTTACACGCCTCGCGGACGAATTCCGCTCTCTTTTTCTTCTGTTTCTTGCAGGTGGTGTTGAGCGCTTTGAGCAGTTCCTTATCGACGGGTACCTGAATAATTTTGTAAGTCATGTTTCACTCCACAATCTATTACACAGTTTATTCAACAATAGATTACACAACAGAATGTGGAATGTCAAGGGGAATAAAACACTAAATACTAAACTCTAAACACTAATCCCCGCCTTTTCCCCCAACACTGGCTTTGTCTCTGAATGCCATCACTCCGAAAATACCCCAATCTCGTCATCGCGAGCCCTTCGGTTTCACTCAGGATAAACTCCGTGTGGCGAACTCTGGGAAAGGTACGGGAAAGATTCAAAAGGTGCATTATTATCCTTCGTGGTGAGCACTGGAAATGCTCATGGGTAATCACCATGAAAATAGAAAAATGTCCACCGTCAAAATGTCATTGCGAGCCTCGATTCTATCGGGGCGCGGCAATCCGACTCGTTGTCGTTCTGAGCGCTTTGAGTAATGCGTTCCCTAAAAAGAATGATTGCGCGCGAAGAATCTTTTGGCGAGGCGGAATGTGTGGATTCCCGCTCGGGTCGGGAATGACAAAAAGAGCAAGGGTTTTCTTACCCCGCGGTCTCGGGGTCAGGGTGACAGGGTCATTTGACTTTTAAGGCAAAGCCCAAAAATGGGGATAAGGGGAGGGCTTGATAGTTGTTAGTTGACAGTTGATAGCTCTATTTACCCGGTCTCGCACCCCTGGGGTCGCACCATCACCACAGGCATTTTGGCACTGCGCAGAATTCTATCGGCGACACTGCCCCACACCCAGCGGCTGATACCGGAACGCCCGTGCGTGGCGATAACGATGAGGTCGACCTTGTTCTTATCGATGAAATCCGTGAGCGCTTCCAGCACCCCGCCATATATGACCTCGGTATGCGCATCGATGCCGTCTGGTTTGAGCTTTTTGGCGGCCTTTTCCATGTAGGTGCGGGCGAGGGCTATATTTTCGTCTTCCAGTCGCTGTAAGACAACCGGGTCGACGCCGCCGGAAAGCTCCGGACCGTAAATCTTGAGCGGGGTCACCACCCTGACGAGGCTCACTTTGGGCACCTGGCAACCTTTGGCGATGGTGACGACGTGCGGCAGGACGCATTCCGCCAGCTCCGAGCCATCGAGTGGGACCATGATATGCTTGTACATTACGTTTCTCCTCTATGTTTTCAGAAAATAGCCGCCGCT
>JAUYDN010000134.1 GCA_030691775.1 Dehalococcoidia bacterium | reverse complement strand
GAGTTCGGTTACACCACGCTGGGTGCTTTTATGGTGAAGAACCTGGACCAGATAAACTGGAAATCCGAAATCCCAATATCGAAATCCGAATAAACTGACAGCTTACAGCTTATTGCTAATAGCTTTGCGGTCTGCGCGGTTGCTGGCTATCCACAAACGCGGAGTATGTCATCGCTTCGGCCGGCGAAGCACCCATCTTGAACAGACAGTCCTCGCACATTACCTTACCTTGCCAGACAAAAGCCTTGCCCTTGTGTTTTTCGGAAAGCTCCGATTCCGGAAATTCCAGGTCGCACTGCTCACACTTAACCGGTTGTTTTTCTTTCTTCGCCATGTTGCTCCCTCGTCTCTTTGCGGTGTAGGGTTTTAGTTTAAGCGGGACGCTCACGGTTTGTCAATCGGTTAGGTGTTTCGATAGCGTATCATTTTGAAGATTCAAGGCATTGACTGTGCTTGAGCGGTTTGGCTTATTTGTGCAGTTTGCGTTTTTGCGCAAGTTGCTAATCTTTATCCTCGAACTCCGGCAATGGCTTCTGGAATAACTAATCACATTTGGACAACACAGGAAATTGTTACCTTGACAGATAAAGGCTAAAGAAGTGGTGATTGACTCGCCGACAAAGATGGCATAAGTCTTACGCAGCCTTGATTATTGACAAGTTCCTTTAGCAACTCTTGAACGATAGTCAAAAAGACAGTGAGATTCTCGTTCCCACACTTATTTTTCTTAATGACGCCTTTCATTTGTTTCCAGATTGGAGCAAACGCAGGATATTTTGTAATAAAATATCCTTCAAAGTCCTCTATTTCAACCCCTACTATTTCTCTTGTTTTGGGGTCTATCCTGAGCAGAATATCCCCCTCGCAGTCAACGGAAACCGCCGGAATTGGATTCAGGGGTTGAAAAATAAGAGTATCAATGTCCCCAAGGTAAGTGGGGCTAAAAGACATCAGGTTTTTTAGAGTTTCTAGTTTGATTGTATTGTTGTTCAATTCACGAATTTCTGACCCCATAGCCATACCTCTCCTTTTTTTACTTTATCTGTGGCGTAGGCGGTCTTAACAAAACCTCTTTCTTTACCATATTGTTTAGAATATCGAATACTAACTTTTACAAGAGCGTTTCCTATGGTTGGAAGTACCAAATTCTTATACAAATTACGTGTATTAATATGACGGACATCTTGGTACTCGCTAGTAGGACTTGATATTATTGCTTTCACTACTCCTTGTTGGTGCACCATCTCAGCATGAATTGAAATATGTTTTCCCCAACATTCTCGGCTACACGAAACGGAGATACCATTTCTGTCTGAATTACCATTATACAAGATTTGTCAAACCGCGTGTGTTCAAACATTATCCCACTAATTTAAGATGATACACTACCCGTGTTTCATCTTGATGTTAACGTTTCCCCGCGAAAAGATAAATGGTATCTTTATGAGTTTGCATCGGTTTGGTAATTGGATATTGATTTTTGTTTGTAACCTGGCACTTGGTTTTTGATTATTGGTGGTGGCGGGGTTGATGAGTGGTCAAAACGTCGGTCCCTGCTTCAGGATATTGAATGGTGCGGAGCGGTTGACTTCGGCGCAGGTAAGCAGACCGTTCGCCACCTTTAACGTCAGCTCGAATATTTCCGACCCCACCTCCTCGATAGTCTTACCCTCATCGAGGACCGCCCCTGCGTTTACGTCGATATCGCCGGGCATAGCCTTGAAGGTGGTAGAATTGCTCACGACCTTGATGACCGGCACCGCGGGGAAACCAGCCGGCGTACCGCGTCCCGTGGTGAACAGTATCAACTGCGTGCCGCCGCCCGCGAATCCCGTCATCGAGTCGATGTCGAAGCCGGGAGTGTCCATGAGAACCAGCCCGCGTTTGGACGGACGTTCCGCATATTTGAGCACCTCGTTGATGGGCGTCGTGCCGCCCTTGGTGATGCAGCCCAGGGATTTCTCGGTGATAGAGGACAGCCCGCCTTCGATGTTGCCCGGCGCAATGACCATCCCGGCGTTCTCCCCGAGTGTGTCACGCACCACCTGTTCCTGTTGAGAAATCATCTGCTCGATTTGCTCCGCAACCTGCGGGGTGGCGGCGCGGCGTTTCAGAATGTGCGTGGTGCCTATCATTTCGGTGGTCTCGCTGAGGATAACAGTGGCACCTTCGGCGACAAAACGGTCGGCGGCGTTACCCACCGCCGGGTTTGCCGTCATCCCGGAGAAAGCATCCGAGCCGCCGCACTCCAACCCTACCACCAGGGCGCTTAAAGGCGCAGGTACTCTCGGTTGAAGCCGTAGCCCATCGAGAAATCGGCGGACGATATCGATGCCTTTGGCGGTCGTCGCCGCACTGCCGCCGTCGCGCTGGATAACGAGGTTGGCGACCGGCTTGTCCTTGACCGCTTGTGCCAGCCGTCCGCTCTGCATCCCCTCGCATCCCAGTCCAACGAAAAGCACCGCTCCGACATTCGGATTGTTGGCAATTCCTGCCAGCGTTCTTGCCGCCACCCGGACATCCTCTCCTGCCGGACCGCATCCATACGAATAACAAATGGTGACTACATCCGGGAACACGCGCCCGATGGCTTCTACCACGCCATTCGCGCAGGCAACCGAGGACATCACCAGGACGTGGTTCCGCACACCGTATTTCCCATCTTTCCGTTGATAGCCCATAAATTCCAAGGTAGTTTACCTCCGTATCTATAAAACCGGCCGGGTATTGTGGACGTGGACCCACTGCCCTTGTTTGATATTCTGCGTCGTCTGCACAATTACTTCTCCGTAACGGACAACTTTGCCACCGGAAGAAATCGCCACGAGTGCGACTTTGTGCCCGGCGCGGATATCCTCGAAGGCATTACATACCGCTTCTCCGTTCACAATTACAGCGCTCCCCATGGCGATGGGTCCGGTGGCAACCGCAATGTTATCCTTTTCATCTACTTTCAATGCGTTGTTGTTCACTGTTTTTTCCTCCTTCCCGGCCGTGCCTGAAATCTGCCCTCGATTTTGTGGTAGGTCTCCATTATGGCTTCCGGAATTACACGCACGCCACCCACCACCGGCATAAAGTTGGTATCACCCTGCCAGCGAGGAACGACATGTGTGTGTACATGGTCGGCAATGCCGGCGCCGGCTATCCTCCCCATATTCGTTCCGATATTGAAACCGGCGGGATTAAACGATTGATTCAATACTTTAATGCATTGCTGGATGATTTCGCCGTGTTCGTGAAGCTCTTCCCTGGTCAGGTTTTCCAGTCCGGCAACGTGGCGGTATGGTGCAACGAGAAGATGCCCCGGATTATAAGGATAGCTGTTCATAATAATGTAGTTCTTCTTGCCCCGGTAGAGTATGTAATTGCCTTCGTCATCGCTTTCTTCCGGCTTATCACAGAGTATGCATCCCTGCGGTTTTTCCAGGCGGATATATTCCATTCGCCACGGCGCCCAGATATTTTCCATGCGAACCTCCTGAACAGGATACTGAGAATCTGACCAAAACTTGAAGCACAATAACTTTTGCAGAATACCCAATAATCAAAAATACGCGTTTTAAAGTCAAAGCTAAAAACCATAGCTTCCTGGGAGCGTTCCTCGTCGTAGTTTTGACTTCTCACTTGTGGTTTTGACTTTTGACCTTTGAGATTTGACTTGTGTCTGCCTGTTTATCATTTCTGCATCGAGTTCAGGGCAAACCTGTGGACTGGTTATTCGTCATCGCCGTCCATATTTTAGTGTGCAAGGGGGTAGAAGTCAAAAACCATTGTCAAAAACGGGGCTTTCACGTATAGTTAAGTCATTATGACAGAAGGTAGTGCGCCAGAGAACACCATAACCTTCCTGGGGACGGGTGGGGCGCGGTTCATGATAATCAGCCAGGAGCTTGCCAGCGGCGGGTTGTGGTTCAACCTCGGTGGTACGGAGTTTATCATTGACCCCGGTCCGGGCAGTATCGTGCGGGTGACAAATTTGAAACTGAACCCGGAGCGGCTGAGTGCTATCATCGTCTCGCACCGCCACCTCGACCATGCGGCTGATGTGAATATCATGGCGGAGGCGATGACCCGCGGTGGTTTCCGGCGGACCGGTACTCTTTTCGCTCCACGGGACGCTATCGAGACCGAGCCGGTCATCCTGGACTACCTGAAAAAACGGCTGGAGAGAATCGAAATCCTGGAAGCTGGCAAGAGCTACACGCTGGGAACAGTGACAATCACCACGCCGGTGCGGCACATCCACGGCGTCGAGAATTACGGGCTGGTCTTCAAGACGGATAAAATTACAATTGCCTATATCACGGATACCCGCTACTTCGATGACCTGCCGAAGTGTTACGGTGGCGACCTCCTGCTGATGAACGTCGTATTCCTGGAGCCGAAAACAACGGCGCAGTCGGTCGATAGCAACATGCCTATCGACCATCTTTCCGTGCCGGATGCCGAACGGCTTATCAAGGAAATCAAACCGAAGATAGCGATTCTGACGCATTTCGGGGTGGGGATGTGGCGTGCCAACCCATCAATCATCGCAACGCGATTGACTGAAAAGACGGGCGTTAGAGTCATTGCGGCGCAGGACGGGATGGTGTTCCAGCTTTCTGAATTGCACCAAGCATAAACGGCGTTTTCTGCTAGAATAAAGTGTGAGTCCTGTCCCAACTGTCATTCTGAGTCCCAATTGAATAGAGGATTCAATCGGAAGACCGAAGAATCTCCCTGTGTCTGAAAACGACTTTATTTAAGACAGAGAGGTGTTTAAGTCTGGATTCCCGCCGGAGTTTACCCCGTGCCACGACACGGGGCGGAAATGACATTCTGGAGATGTTGGATTCCAGCAAAAGCTGGAATCCAACATCCTCTTTGTCATTGTCGGGCTTGACCCGACAATCCAAGTGATTGCGGACGGCCTCCCGTTATGGCAAAGGCATTTAAAAGTCATTACTATGAACGATCTCGACCGTATATTGCATAAAGTCCAGAAGCCCGCCCGCTATACCGGCGGCGAATGGAACGCCATAAACAAGGACTGGGACCGTACCCCCATCCGTATCGCCCTCTCTTACCCGGACGTGTATGAAATAGGTATGTCCAATATGGCGCTACCCATCCTTTATGAAGTCCTGAATGCCCAACCCGATGTCCTCGCCGAGCGTGTGTTCACGCCCTGGGTAGATATGATGGCGGAGATGAAGAATGCCGGAGTCCCGTTATTCAGCCTGGAAACGAAGCATCCACTTGGTGAGTTCGATATCATCGGGTTTTCCCTGGGGCATGAGCTCACCTACACCAACATCCTGGCAATGCTCGACCTGGCGCATATACCGGGACTTTCAAAGGAGCGAAATGGACAGCACCCGCTCATCATCGCCGGCGGCACCTGCGTGCTCAACCCCGAGCCACTCGCCGACTTTATCGATGTGTTCTTCATCGGGGATGGAGAAGAGGTCCTGCCGGAATTCCTGGATGTTTATCGCACGGCAAAGGCAAACGGGTTCTCCCGGGAACAGCTCCTGCGGCAGGCGGCAACCATCGGGGGCGTGTATGTGCCGCGGTTCTATGAAGCGAAATACAATCCTGATGGCACGCTAAAGTCGCTATTACCTACCATACCCGAAGCCAGCCCTATCATCCGGCGGCGTATCGTCACTCTGCTCCCCCCACCCATCACGCATCCAATAGTGCCGTACATCGAGGCGGTACACGACCGTGGCGCCATCGAAATCCAGCGCGGTTGTACGCGCGGGTGCCGGTTCTGCCAGGCGGGCATTATCTACCGCCCCGTCCGTGAGCGCGGGCACGGTGTTATCGAGAAAGCCGTGGAAGAAATCGTTGCCTGTTGCGGCTATGATGAAGTCTCGCTGGTTTCTTTGAGTACCGGCGATTACAAAGGCATCGATAAGCTGGTGGGTAACCTGACACAGCGATTCCCGGATGTTTCTCTTTCCTTGCCCAGCTTGCACCTGAACAGCTTTTCGCTGGAGCTGGTGCAAGCATTTGCCGGGCGTAAGAAGATGGGTTTGACTTTCGCCCCGGAAGCCGGTAGTGAAAGAATGAGGCGGGTTATTAACAAGAACCTTACCGAAACGGAAATTATAGAAACCATCACCACCGTCTTCGAGAAGGGCTGGACGAGCCTGAAATTATACTTCATGATCGGTTTGCCCACAGAGACGATGGAGGATGTGCAGGCGATTGTAGTACTGGTGGATAAGATACGGATGGTGGGGAAGCAGGTGAGCGGAAAACCGCCGCAATTGCGAATAAATGCATCTGCCTTCGTACCCAAACCGCACACGCCCTTCCAGTGGGCAGCGCAGGATACGGCGGAACAGCTCGCTGCCAAGCACGAGTTATTAGTCAACGGACTTCAGCGGCGGGGTGTACGGCTGTCATGGCAGGACCCGCGTGTCAGTAGACTGGAAGCGGCGATGTCCCGGGGAGACAGGGGATTGGGACAGGTCATCTATAAAGCATGGCAGAACGGCGCCGTCTTTGATGCGTGGGATGAGCAACTCAAGTACCACGCCTGGCAAAAAGCATTCGAGGAAACCGGGTTGAACATTGATTTTTACGCGCGCAGAGAACGCAAGCTTGATGAGCTATTGCCGTGGTCGCACATTGACGTTGGCGTCAGTACCGATTTCCTGAAGGCGGAATACACCAAAGCCCTGCAAGCGGAAGCCACCCCCGATTGTGCTGACGGCAGGTGTGTGAACTGCGGGCTAGAGGGGTGGGGGGTGGGGTGCGTGTGAGACTAACCAAGATTCATTATTGTGTTTTCTAAGCGGAGGTGACACT
This sequence comes from Dehalococcoidia bacterium, assembly GCA_030691775.1. GTDB lineage: Bacteria > Chloroflexota > Dehalococcoidia > Dehalococcoidales > Fen-1064 > JAURWL01. The sequence continues at coordinate 2,108 of JAUYDN010000134.1, read as the reverse complement.
TATGGAACTTTTGGAAGGAATCGAAACCAGGAAGAGCTACCGTGCTTTCAAGCCTACACCTGTAACGAGAGAGACGATCGAAAAGATACTCCGGGTAGCCGGCAGGAGCCCTTCGTATACCAACACCCAGCCCTGGGAAGTGGCGGTGGTGAACGGACAGAAGAAAGCCGAACTCGGTGCCATCTTACACCGACTTGCCGAATCGGGCACACCCGGTAATCCTGACATGCCGCGACCCGGGGAGTGGCCTCCGGAGCTGGATAAACGGGGGAAAGAGCACGGCGCCAGGAGATACGAGGCGATGGGGGTGGCGCGTGATGATAGAGAGCGGCGGCGGGAGTTGAGCCTGGCAAACTACGACTTCTACGGAGCGCCATGTGTGCTCCTCATTTTCATCGAAAGTTCGCTGACTTCCTGGTCGATATACGATGCCGGGCTGTTCTCACAGAGCCTTATCCTTGCCGCCCACGGGCTTGGACTGGGGACTTGCCTGCAAGCTTCACTCGGCAATTATCCGGACGCTGTCCGTAGCCTTCTCGGAATCCCGGCAAACAAACGGCTGGTACTGGGAATCTCGCTGGGTTATCCGGATAACGAGGCCCTCATCAACCAGTACCGCAGTAACCGGGCGGAGCTGAGCGAGTGGGTGAGGTGGGTGGGGTAGACGCTAAATAAAAAGTTGGCATAGTTGATTAGTTATCCAAGAACCCAAAAAGTTGCTGAAGCCAATCATATCTTCTGGAAGCATCAGGCATATGCAACTCTAATCGTTTTAACCCAGCTTGTCTGAGGCTTCTTAAATAAATAGACATTGAGAAGACATATACTAGCGGGAATTCGCTTCCAACTACTTTTAATGAGAAAAAAGGCTGGTTCAAGCCGTCTGGATGTAGAGCTGTCCAATAGCAAACTAGCGGTTCGTGAACATCATGCTCGATTGCTGGCAAACGCATTGGCGTCAATACTTTTTTTACTTGCTTTTTCGTGAAGTTATTGTTTCTCCATTCATGTGCCCACCGCTCTATTTTGTATGCAGATAGTTTTTGTTCGTTAGCATTAATTCCTATGCATTTTCCTCCAATGGCGTGCGCAGACCAATTCTTGATCTCCACCTGATATAATGTCCGTTTGTCTCTGCCTATAACGAGCAACCAACGGTCAAGTCGAGGCCCTTTCTGTTCCCCAGTTGTACATGCATCTGGCAAAATTCTAACTTCACTTCCCTGACATTCAAAATAGTGTTTCAATAAAGATATACCCAAATCTTCTCCAGCGACAGCGCAAATGGCGGTCGCGTGACGCTTGCTGTTTTCTGGTTTCTCGTCGAAAAATGTTAATATTTTTTCGATATCAATAAATGCCATGCGTAACTACTCCCAAAGTCTCACTTTATCGGAAGGATAAATGTCGTTTTTCCTACAATCCCCCCATCAACTCCCTTATCACCCGGTTTACTTCTTCCGGCTTTTCAAGGGCGATGCTGTGGCTGGCGCCTTCTATCAGCACATACTTCGCGCCGGGAATCTTTGCCGCCAGGAACTGGGAATACTTGGGCGGCGTCATGATGTCCTCCGTGCCACAGATAATAAGCGTGGGGACTGTTATGTCCTGCACACGGGTCATGATATCGAACTTATCACAGCAGAGAAAGTCGCTCAACAACACGGCGGGACCAATTTTAATACGCATCTCCCGTATCTCTGTCAGGGCGGGGTCCGGTGACAGGGGTGTGCTTTCGATGTACCTCCGCCAGGCAACATCATCGCCAATCATCCCCTTAACCGTTTCGAGTATATCCGGTCGCACCCGCAATCTGGCGCCCGTCCCGATGAGCACCAGGCCCTTAAGCTCGTTACCATATTCCAGAGCGTACTGCTGGGCAATCCCCCCGCCTAATGAATGCCCCCCGAGCACCACATCCTGATAGCCTTTGCCGTGAATGTAATCATGTACCCACTCCGTATAGGCAGGGATACTCTCTAAAGGTTCGCCGTCCGGGTGACCGGGGAGAGAAATGCCCTCTGTGTCAGGGATGCCCTTGACCTGGTAATGCCAGACATTGCCGCCGGCGCCGGAACCTGGAATTAACAATAACTTCATAAGCGGCT
>JAUYDN010000258.1 GCA_030691775.1 Dehalococcoidia bacterium | reverse complement strand
CCCTTTAGCTTTAACTTATCGTGAGCAATCGCGATACTAGTAGATTCTTTTGGAGATTTAAACACCGGGATTAAGAACTCATCTTCAATTCCCCAGTGCCGTATTCTGTCTTCTGTCAAATAGAAAAACTCGTTAATACCAGTAGTGATGCCTCTCTTGATGTTAGCCATCGTGTTAAAATTGATAAGTTTATCGCTACATTGCTCAACAATTTCATAATATATTTCCGGTGCCCGGAGGTACTTCCCCCATTTTACAGTCTTACTTTCAATGTTCAGTTCGTCCAGCAATTCGCCCTGTCTCTTGATACGTATACGGAAATTGGCGGCTTCTTTCGTTTCCAGCCCGTTAAGCGAGTTCTCTACCACACCTTTACTTGTCTCTATATGCTCATGTCCCGTGTTGTCGATAAAATCTACCAGGTTTTCAAGATGTTGCCACCGTTTTAATGCTTCCAGCTTCATATCATAGGGTATTAAGTCTGTAAGTTTTTTCTTAATCTTCACAAACTTGACGATGTTATTATCCCTTTCTGCCTTGTTGGAGCATTTCTCGAGTATGGTAACTATCGTATTCACCGCAGCGTCTTCAAACCACGGCTCGCAGCGGGATTCCAGAATGGCTACCAACTTGAAATTGTTGAGCATGAATTTTTGAAGTTCATAGCCGTATGCTACGTCAAGCCATGAATTAGATGTTATGAAACCCATGCGCCCGCCTTCTTTGACAAAGCGGGCGGTGTGGAAAAAGAGGTAGGCATAAATGTCCGCCTGACCGGAAAGCTTAAATTCAGCGTTGTTTTTTATGACCTTTTTACCAGCTTTAACCGCGTCTTGAATGTATTTTTTATCGTTTTCGGGAAAATCAAAGGCATCCGGATATTCAGCCAGCCACTCTTCTTTTATCACCTTCTCCAGCTTTTCTTTGTAGTTTGGGACCTGTTTGGAGATAAGCTCTTGCCTTTTGAACGGGAAATTGCCCACAGCCGCATCAAATAACGGCATTTTTTCGTCAATTAATTGGAAGTTCGGGTCTAGACTGGCTTTGAGTGGAGGGAACTTATGAGTTTGACCTACCTGTATATCAAAAAAGTCTTGGCAAAGTATCCTTGGGAAATTGGTAGGGTCAGAAATATCCTGCCGGAAAAGGTTGATGGTAGCTAACTCAGCCGGGAAATGCGCTATATCCACGCCCCACAGATGGCTTAATAATTGCTTGTGGTCGTATAAACCGCCTGTTTTTTTCTTATCATATGCTCTTATCAAAAAAGTGCCAGTCCCGCAAGTGGGGTCGATAACGGTAGCGTCAGGTGTTCTCAAGCAAAACGCCAGTATCAAGTCAACAAGATTCTCACGGGTAAAATACTGTCCTAGCGTGTGACGTTCTTCTTCTGGTATCAGTTTTTCAAAAACCGCTCCGATAACATCATGTGGAAGAAGTGCAAAATTATAATAATTCAGGTCGTCAATGAGTTTATGAATAACGTCTATAGAGTCTTCGGATAATTCAATTGTATCGGCAAGGTCAGTCTGAAAAACCGCCAGCCAGTCAATATCTGCCGCCTTACTGAATAATTCTTTTAGTTTTTCCACAGCCTTTTGTCCGCTTAGTCCGTTCAAATTGAGTTCAGGCAACTTTTTGAATTTGCCGGTGAGGGTTTCATAAAAGATAATGCGGGCAAGAAGGCGGTAAACCATCTGTCTTGCAACCATGCGATAAAACTCATCACCTGCCTGAAGCACAGTACCCTGTTTGCTTGCCCATCCAGCGAGATCTTTTCGGAATCCAATATCGAAAGCGGCTTTCTTCTTGAGTGATTTCTCAGCATCGGGGTAAAGGCTATCAACAGCCGCACGCAGTTTCTTAACAAAGAACGTGTCATCGGCAGTAATACTTTGCAGGGTTCCTTTATTCTTCAAAACTGTAAGGTCGTCAAGAATTTCCTTTGCCCTGTTTTTCAGAGAAATCTTGTGTACCTCATTTTTTAAATCATCAGCACTATTGATCTGGTACAATGCTGGGTATTGTTTTCGTCTATGTTCAGCTTTTACCCTTTCTCCAATGTTTGGTGTTGTCCAAATAATAGTATCGCGCATATTCCAGGTTACGAAATATTCCGCTTTCATTGCGTGGGCTTTTTCAGCCGCATCTTCTAGTAATGTACTGTCATCGGCTTTGGTTTTTGGAGTTTTTAATTCCCATCCACAAAAACCCAATTTGGCTTGATAGTTTATCCATAATTGAATATCCGGGAATTGAGTTTTAGATTCCCCGGTTTTTAAAGACGGGTTTTGCGTAGCCGTGTCAAATGGGTATGACTCAGCGGCTAAAAACTCATTGAGCCACCCAACCACCATACCCTGAAACTCATATTCATTAGATTTGTAATCAGGCATAACGACATACTCCAGAATTGAACACTATGTTACATTGAAGCGGAATCTGTGTCAATTAGCTCGGAAGAATAAGAATTTACGGAATCTTTATGATTTTCTCGCACTACATTAAACCAATCACCTTAAAATTACATTAAATTTTTGTCAAAAACAGGCGTTATTACCCGTGAAATATCGCAAACGAAATTTGAAGAGTCATATCTATCTCGTGGTATAATGTATCATCTCCGGCAAAAAACCACCTGCCGGGAGTTAACTCTACGGAGGAGGAAGGATTTCATGCGGACCGGTATCAAGTCCATCGTGTGGTTCAAGGAAGTAACCAAAAATGACATCCCGCTGGTCGGCGGCAAAGGCGCCAATCTCGGCGAAATGACCAACGCCGGTATCCCGGTCCCCCCTGGTTTTATCGTCACCGCCGATGCCTACTACAAGTTTCTCAAAGAAGCCGGTATCACCGAAAAAATCCGTCACCTCCTCGCCCCTCTCGACTCCAACAACAGTAAACAGCTACAGGGTATCTCCGTCAAAGTCAAAGAAACCATCATCAAAGCCAGAATGCCCGCCGTCCTCGCCCGTGAAATCCGTGAACATTATAAAGAAATGGGCAGGGGCCTGGTAGCGGTGCGCAGTTCCGCCACGGCGGAAGACCTGCCGGATGCCTCTTTCGCCGGCCAGCAGACTACCTTCCTCAATATTTCCGGTGAAGATGAGGTGGTAAAAGCCGTCCAGAAATGCTGGGCTTCCCTCTTCGAGGCGCGTGCCATCTTCTACCGCGTAGAAAATAAGTTCGACCATTTCAAGGTCGGCATTGCCGTACCGGTGCAGAGAATGGTGCAATCGGAGACTTCCGGCGTTATGTTCACCATCGACCCCACCACCAGCGACCCCACGAAGATAGTCATCGATGCGGTGCTGGGGCTGGGAGAAATGCTTGTTTCCGGTGATGTTACTCCCGACCATTACGTCGTTGATAAGAAAAGCATGAAAATTGCGCACAAGGAGATTAAGAAACAGGAATGGAAGCTCGTAAAAAGAGGCTCCGAGAACGTGAAAATCATCCTCACGCCGGAAGAACAGTCCCGCCAGAAAATCACGGATAAAGATATCCTCTTCATTGCGCAGATGGGTAAGCGGCTGGAGGACCATTATGCGCACCCGCAGGACGTGGAATGGGCAAAGGAAGACAACGTCATTTACATTGTGCAGACCCGGCCGGTTACCACAATCGGCAAGGTGGCGGCGATTGCACGGCACGAAATCAAAGAAACGCCCATTCTAGTCGGTTCGGCCGCGAGCCCGGGTATTGCCTCCGGTCCCGTGAAGTTAGTGTCTGACCCCTCCCGGATTGATAAGGTCATGGTCGGCGATATCCTGGTGGCGGAAATGACTACCCCGGACTTTGTGCCGGCGATGAAACGGGCGGCGGCAATCGTCACCGACCGTGGCGGGCGTACAGCCCACGCCGCGATTGTGAGCCGCGAGCTTGGTATCCCCTGCGTGGTCGGCACAGAAAAAGCGATGGCGACCCTCAAAGACGGTCAGGTCGTCACTGTCGATGGCGGTGGCGGCAAGGTCTACAATGGCAAAATTGAAATCACCGTCGTGCAGAAAAAACGCACCGGTGTGAAACTGCAGACAAAGACAAAGTTGTTGGTCAACCTGGCACAGCCGGAACTTGTCGACCGTGTTGCCGCGCTGGATGTCGATGGTATCGGTTTACTCCGCGCCGAGTTCATGGTCGCCCAGATTGGCGAGCACCCCAGCTATATGCTCAAACAAGGTCGTGGTCAGGAATTCATAGATAAACTGGCAGATGGTTTGACTGTCTTCGCCAAAGCCTTTCATCCGCGGCAGGTTGTTTACCGTACCAATGATTTCAAAACCAACGAGTACCGCGCTCTGAAAGGCGGCGAAAAATTCGAGTCCGAAGAAGAGAATCCCATGCTCGGCTACCGCGGCGCTTCACGGTATATTACGGATATCGAAACCTTCAAACTTGAGCTCGCGGCAATTAAGAAAGTACGCCAGAAGTACGAAAACCTCTGGGTGATGATACCCTTCGTACGCACGGTCAGCGAACTCGCGCAGACCATCAAGATTATGGAAGCGGAGGGTCTCAAGCGCAGTCCTAAATTCAAAATCTGGATGATGGTAGAGGTACCCTCGAATGTCATCCTGCTGGAAAAGTTCCTGGCAGTCGGCATCGATGGCGTCTCCATTGGCAGTAATGACCTCACACAGCTTACGCTCGGAGTAGACCGGGATAACGAGAGGCTGGCGGTATTGTTCGACGAACGTGACGAGGCAGTCATGCTCTCACTGGAGAAGGTGGTGCGTGGTTGCGCGGCGGTCGGTGTCACCTGCTCTATCTGCGGTCAGGCACCTTCTGTTTACCCGGAACTCACGGAAAAGCTGGTGGAGTGGGGTATCACGTCTGTCTCTGTCAGCCCCGATATGATCGACCAGACCCGGGAAATCATTGCCGGCGTTGAATCCCGTCTAAAGAAATAGTGAGCATCTGGCTCAAAGTCCGTCATCTCCTGGAAGAGCGGGAAGAAAGCCTGTCTCCCCTTGCGGTGAAAGGCCGGCTTTCAAAGGGCAGACCTGTACCTGAAAAGCCCAGCCCGGTACGTACTGAGTTCCAGCGTGACCGGGACCGTATACTGCACTGTAAAGCTTTCCGTCGATTGAAACACAAGACCCAGGTGTTTATTGCGCCGGCGGGCGACCATTACCGCACGCGGCTCACTCACACCCTGGAAGTCTCCCAGATTGCCCGCACCATCGCCCGCGCCCTCAACCTCAACGAAGACCTCGCCGAGGCTGTCAGCCTGGGACACGACCTGGGGCACACCCCTTTCGGACACGTGGGAGAGGACGTGCTCAACGAGCTTCACCCGGATGGCTTTCGCCACAACGAACAGTCACTCCGCGTGGTTGATGTCCTGGAGAACGATGGCGAAGGACTGAACCTGACCTGGGAAGTACGGGACGGAATCCTCAACCACTCAAAATCTCACGCGCAGGTGCTGGGAGCGGAGTGGGGAGCGGTGGGCTCGCTTGAAGGCGAGATAGTCAAGCTGGCGGACATCGTGGCTTATATCAACCACGATACGGACGATGCTATCCGCGCCGGTATCATCACGGAAAAAATTTTACCGCAGTCGGCGGTGAAGGTGCTGGGGAAATCACCTTCAGTAAGAATCAATACCATGGTCTGTGATATTATTGAATTCTCCTTTCCGGCAAGCGGGCTTGTTAAGCCAGCCAGAGGTACGGGAATCGGTATCGGGATGAGCGAAGGGGTGAGGCAAGCTACGGACACCCTGCGCGGTTTTTTGTTCGAGCGCGTGTATAATGTGCAATCGGCGCGGGAAGAATCTGAAAAAGCCCGTGTGCTACTGCGGCGGATGTACGAATACTTTGTTGAGCACGAGAGAAAACTACCACAGGAATACCAGCGCCCGTGTGACGGAAAAAGCCGCCGGGTGATTGATTACATCGCTGGTATGACCGACCAGTACGCACAAAAGATTGCTGCGGAACTATCTTTACTGGATGGGAAAATCAAGCCATAATATTAGCGGTTGGCAGTCAGAAACAAAACTGAAAGCCAATGACAGGTAGCCGATGGTTCGGAATCGTGCCGGTGATAATTTATTCGGTTGTGCGAACATGATGGCGGTTTGATGGAGAAAAGCCGCACAGGCAGGGACGCCTGTGCCACCATTCGGTTTGTGCCAACATGATAGCTAATGCGAATTAATCAAGTTTCCCAGATGAAATCGGAACTTATCCAGGTCAGGGTATTGTGATGACTACTCTTGAAGAAGTTAAATCAAGACTGGATATCGTTGAAGTAGTGGGGCGGTATGCGCAACTGCAGAAAGCCGGCCGTAACTTCAAGGCACTCTGTCCTTTCCATAATGAAAAGACCCCTTCGTTTTTCGTCTTCCCGGAGCGGCAGAGCTGGCACTGCTTCGGCGCCTGCAATACCGGGGGCGATGCTCTCTCCTTCGTGATGAAAAAGGAAGGGATGAGCTTCGGGGAAGCATTGCGGTTCCTGGCGGATAAGGTTGGCGTGCTTATGCCTACCCGTATCGAGGCGGGACCCGGCAGGGATGAAAAAGAGCGCATTTACCAGGCAAACGAGGTGGCGGCACAGTTCTACCACAATCTGCTCGTCACCACGGCACAGGCGGAAAAAGTGCGTGATTACCTCGCCAAACGCGGTCTGAATGCAAAAGCCATCTCCGGTTTCCAGCTCGGGTACAGCCCGGCTTCGTGGGAAGCATTAAAACAATACCTGCTGGAGCGTGGCTTCTCAGAGAAAGAGACGCTAACCGCCGGGCTCGTCGTACAATCGGACGACGGCCGTACCCACGATAGGTTCCGGCACCGCCTCATATTCCCTATCCAGGACCAGCGCGGGCGGGTGACCGGGTTCGGCGGGCGCGCTCTGGATGATGAGACACAGCCCAAATATCTGAACTCACCGCAGACACCGGTTTTCGATAAGAGCGATACACTTTACGGCATTCATCTCGCC
>JAUYDN010000252.1 GCA_030691775.1 Dehalococcoidia bacterium | reverse complement strand
GATGTTGAAAGACTTGAATATTTCTGGTGATGAAACGGACGAGGAGTTCTTTTCCAGTATCGGTGAGGGAATAATAGCGACGATTGGGTCCAGTCTCAGATAGTTGCATCTCACTATCCACAATTCCACACCGAGCCAAACGATTGAGTGCACGGTAAATGCTGTTTTCGTCAGCGCTAATAGTATTTTGGCTTAGGTCAACAATAGCACTTTTCATTTCGTAAGGATATGCTTTACGTTGAGCCAGTAGAAGGAGCAACCAGAAGCTGAGAAGACCCTTCTTATAGGTTTCTTCCCATTGGGAAAGTAGGTAATCAATATCGGTATGTGTCACACAAGCTCATCCTTATGTATTATACCTATAGTATAATACAATGAGGTTTAATTGTCAAGAAAAAACATGGATGATTTATGCTGGTTACAAAAGCTAAACAAGATATGGAGCACAACAACGGCCCTAGCGGACAGCGGTTTTGACCCTCGGGAATCGGTGCGGTTTGACAGAAATGCGCGATAATAGAGAAGGAGTCTCTCGGTCCTGCCGCTGCCGCTGAGTTAAACTATTAAGATTCGATACTAAAGTGTATATCAATGCTATAAGTAATTTGACGCATTGGCTTCAACGAAGTAACGGCGGCTGAGCAACTAGTTGGGCGGAGCAAGTCACAGGAGAGAACTGTTAATTATGAAACAGTCGATTGTACATATTGCCTTAGTTGTAAACGACTACGATGAAGCTATTGCTTTTTATACTGAAACCCTTCATTTCACACTGATTGAGGATACATATCAACCAGAGCAAGATAAACGTTGGGTTGTGGTTTCTCCTCCTGGTTCTGTTGGGACAACACTGCTTTTAGCCAAGGCATCAAAACCAGAACAGGAACCTTTTGTAGGTAATCAGACTGGCGGGCGAGTATTTCTATTTCTCAACACAGATGATTTTTGGAGAGACTACAATGAGATGATTTCTAGAGGTGTAAAGTTTGTAAGGGTTCCAAAAGAAGAAGCATATGGACTGGTAGCTGTTTTTGAAGATTTATATGGAAATTTGTGGGATTTACTACAGATTAATGCTAATCATCCACTATTCGAACGGAATAGCTAATTGCATTTTTGTTCGGTGGAAGGTCTTGTGTTCATAAATTTGCCCAACAAAACGTGCACCCGACTGGTGGGATTCACCCCGCCAAAAGGAGATAAATCTATGCTCGAACAAATACCGTCAAATCAGCTTCATCTCGTCCCGCCCACCAGCGGGTAACGCAAACCGTTGGCTGCCCCGGCTCCCTCATTTCCTCCCCTACCTGCTCTCGACCCAATCCTCCATCGCCAGCCTCAAATCCCCTGCGGGGACGATGTCCCAAGGATCCCCCAACTCCCGCCGCCATTAGCCGAGGCGGTATCAAGCCGCCATCGGCTGTTTCAGCGACATGAGTCGCTGAAGACGCCGCCCACACCACGTCCGGCAGCGGCACCACGTGATACACATTCTCCCGGATCACCCGCCGAACCCCCATATCCAAGTGACCAACGAAGCCTTGAACCCCGTTCTAACTTGAAAATAGCGTCGGTATGTCGGAATCCGTGGTAGTCCCGGTTCCTGCGAAGTAGTCCCGGTTCCCGCACGGGGCGAGGTAGTCCCGGTTCCTGCGTTAGTCCCGGTTCTTGCACGGGGCACGGGGCGAAGTAGTCCCGGTTCCTGCGGAGTAGTCCCGGTTCCCGCACGGGGCACGGGGCGAGGTAGTCCCAGCTTTCGCACGGGATACGGGGCGAAATCTCCTGACTTCGGTGTTGTTCATCCTGCGCAAATGCCATCTCTAGGCCCTTTCGAATGTTTTCCGTGGATCTCGCCTGTCTCTCTTCGGGTGTTATTTTGCCGCTCCTGCCCCCGCTCTCTGGGGGTCGGGCCTTTTCAGTCCACTTCTTTGCCGCGGTTTCCAGGCTGTCCATCAGCGCACCCCGGTTCATCATATGGATTTCCTTGCGCTCCGCCCAGGCGGCGATCTCCTGTGCTCTTTCTAGTCCGATACATTCGACCAGTGTTTGCCAGCGTTGTTTCTCGTTCTTTCCGTTGAAGCTGCCAAAATGGTCGATAAACTCCGCCTCCACATTGTTCCCGGGCAGGGCGTCGTCCGTCCAAAGTTCTTTTTGTTTTTTGCTTTTTGTTTTATTCTCTTGCCTGTCTCCGGTCTCCGGTCTTCGGTCGTCCTTTGTTTCTCCCCCCACACCCCCCTCTTCAACAGAAACAGAATCAGAATTGGATACTGATACTGATTGGAGGGTATCGATACCATATCGATAGGGTATCGGTAAGGTAAGTTCGGGATATTTATCTAGAAATCTACTTTTTAATTCACAATCAGGCACAGCTTTGATGTCCGCTTCAATGCGTGCCCTTAATTTAGGGCTGGTGCTTGATTGGTATTTCGGCATATTCACGATCCAAATTACAGAAGTTTGAAAGTCATAATAGACTTTGTCCGCATCGTTGTAGACTTCCAGGCACTTTTTAATCGTTTCGGGCGCCAGCCCAGTTTCGAATGACATAACCCTGATCGGCATTTCATATAGTCCACAAGCCGAGGCGCGCTGGTTGCTGAACAGGTGGATGAATAGCAGTTTCTGCTCTGGCGATAATTCCATAAACCAACTATCTACCCATGTTTTTGTGTGAAGCTGGCGGTAATTAGCCATGCTTTATTTCCTTAATCCGAATTCTCCTGACTTTGGTTCTGTACATAATTCACTATTCCCTATTAACCATCCACTATTCCCTATTCACTATTCACTGATAACCCATCTCAAAAATTCCCTTCCATCGATAGAATTGGATCTTCAGCCATGACGGTTTGAGCTTCGGTATGGATACTCCAGTCCAATTTGTCCAGCTCGGCAATCAATGAATCTGCGATCAGCGTATCATCATGGATCAATTCTCCATCTGGAGCACGCGCACCTTCTGGCACGCTCCATCTCAGGTTTTTTCCGGGGCCTGGCATGATTTCGGCCTGGCATGCGTCATATTGTGCCCGGACCTTATCAGTGAGACAGCAATCTCGTGCGCGTCCGGTCTCGATGATGGCGAGGTAGCGCCAGCCGATCTCGCTCTTTGTCTGCTTTGTAAATTTCACAGGAATAATTCTGCCCGGAAATGACTTGTCCAGCATTGCCCACAGCCCTTCCCCTACGCCGGTTGCATCCAGAACAACATGCTGCGGGTTCCATGTTTCAATTAAGTTCTTTAATTTTCCGAAGATGGCCAGGTGGTTTTCTCCTATCCATTGTTGCCGGTTCACGAAACGATAAGTAGGAGCTTTTAATAATTCAACTGTCGAAAGATCTATACTTGCGATGGTTAAAGCGAGGCTGTCACGGCCAGGATTATCCAGCGGTTCATCATCATCCGTCTTCCGTCCTCCGTCCCCGGTCATTCTTTTCATGTCCTGCCCGGCGATGTCCACCAGGAAGGCATAACTGGTCCCTTCCACCGGGCTTTCTTGAGCTGCCTGATCCGCTTGCATCAAAACCCTGCGCCGGTCGTTGAACATTCCAATTTCAGCATCGATCTCTTCGCAAAAATATTGGCTCTTGATGAAAGGATGATTTCGCCCCAGTCTTTCCACTTCCTTATCCACGAATTTCCCGTAATCCGGGTTGTACTTTCTTACTTCATCGGCATCGTATACAAATACGCGCCTGATC
>JAUYDN010000221.1 GCA_030691775.1 Dehalococcoidia bacterium | reverse complement strand
CGCACCCTTCCCTGAGATTCTTCGTCGTCCCCGTATCAAGTACGGGGCAGGCTCTTCGTGATTATTGGTGGAACGGACTCCTCCAGGATGACTCGTGCAATGTTATTTTGTCATTCCCGCCTCCGAGCGGGAATCCAGCGTCTCTTAGCCTGGATACCAGTCTTCCGGACTTCGGCGTGAGCTCACTCGAACGCTGAAGCCTTCGCCGGTATGACAGAAATTATTATTTTCATAGTAATTCAACATTCTGGCTTGCAGTCAGCACCACAAAGGATGAAAATGCTTTTTTGTTTCTTTCCTGAACCTCCCCCAGAGTTCGCCACGTCCCGATTGTATCGAGGCTCGCGATGACAAGGGGGAGAGGGGGGTATTTTCGTGAGAGTGGCAATAATGGACATTAAATTACCGTATTTCCGGACACTTTCAAAGATGAAATACTTCCCGAAAAAGCTTGCTAAATGTGGAAGTATACATTATGATATTAACGTGAGAGGTGAGATATGCGTGCAAAGACAAAGAAAGCAACTTTTAGTCTCCATACCGACGTGCTTTCAGCCCTGGACGAAGTAACGGCTCAAGGAATAGCGACCAGCAAGAATGCTCTCGTGGAGCAGGCATTGCGAAAAGAGCTTAAAGAGTTAAGGCGACAGGCGAGAAAAGCCCTATGGCAGGAAGCGGTAAAGGACCCGCTATTCATGAAAGACATCGAGGGGGTTGAAGAGGATTTCCGGTATGCCGATGCTGAGACCGCCCGGAGGATAGTCTGATGCCTGGTTTACAGTGGGCGGTTTTCGAGGCTAATTTAGACCCCGTGGCGGGTGCCGAACAAAAAGGCACGCGTCCGGTGCTCATCGTAAGCAACGAGGAATTCAACCAGGCTATGTCTAATGTTACCATCCTGCCCCTGACATCGACACAGCGCCATTTATATCCGTCCGAAGTCCTGTTACCGGAAGGAAAGGCAGGACAGCCTGCGGAATCTATAATAATGGCTCACCAGATAAGGACAATTTCGAAACGACGGTTGGGGAAACTACTCGGCTATCTTGAAGACGCTGGTTTACGGCAGGAGGTCCAGAGGGCTATTAAAGAGCACCTGGATATGGAATGAAACGGGACTGTTAGCGAACTTTTATTTGAGAAGAAGGGATTGATTCCGAAGATACAGCAGTTGCTTATCTCATTTAAGGAATGCACGATTATCTCTAGACCGAGGATTTAACGTTACTCGATTTTTGTTAGCTGGGCTTGACAATCATTCGTTCGGCATCTGAGTAGGACTTCCTAACAAAATCGGTTATCATTTCAAGCTGTTTATCTTTATCCAGTGAAAAGAAATTATTTTCCTCAAGAGGTAAACGAAACCAAAGACGTTCCTTGCCCTCCCTCATCTCATAGCCCATCTTTTCAATAGTTTTTTGGTTAAACCTACCTTTATCTGTTAACTCGAACGTTAACACCGTAGGGTTATTAAAGTGGATACCACACCAGTATTTCTTTTCTTCCATCCAATATCCTTTGAACCCCCACCCTGCTGACCTAGGATAATCTTGAAAAAAGCGTATACCTGATGCTTCAATCGCCGACTCAATCATATTCATCAGGCTATTTAGGGCATGCATCCCGTTAACATATTCCAAGCCTACCTTTTTAATAATCATACCCTTTGCCTCCAAAAAAGACGTAAAATGCTCAAGAAGATAAATGATAACAGAATCTTGAGATTGGTATTTAGAATCTACCAGCCAATCATAGACTTCAAACCAGCGAACGTGTTTATCGGGTTTCTCCGCCGTACTCTGAAAATCTATGGGATAGTGTGTAAGTAAAACGACACGTTTAACATTAAGTGGAGATTTCGTCAATACTTCTTTATATCGCTCTATTTGACGATAGCCCAAGTCAGATTCATGTTTAACTTCAATATATATCAATTTCTCAGGAGAGGATATTTTTATATCTGGAGTACCTTGCTCAGTAACATCCTGCGTTGATACAGATATTTTTTCATTGTTAGAAAAAGAAAATCCGCAATTATTCACACACAGGTTATTTAATAGTTCAATACCAATGTCTGGTTCTCTTTTGAGGATAGAACTAATGACAAATACAAAAGACTCGGTAAGATAGTTTTCATCTGTTGCCGAGTTATATTTTGCTAATGCCGAAAAGATATTTCCACTCGACATATACAAGTTCAAATCCTTGTTAACTTGTAGCATGAATTCTAGTCCCTTGTGTAGACTTATGTCAATGCATATGTTTGCGATGGAGAAGGCTTTCTGGTTTTGGTAATATAATTGCCAGACCGTGGGCTTAAAAACTGCATCTTGGGGAAACAGAATTAAAAATTTGTAGCTAATCTTAGGTAATACCATTACCTTGATATGGTGGGCCTTAAGGAACTCGAACCCATCTATCTCTACATTTAATCCGCAAAAAGAAGGAGGGACAGAGTATTAACTCCGCCCCCCTCAAGTCTCATGGTGTCACAAGCACGGTTACATGTTTATCAACTGAGCCACCTTCTCCCGGTGGTAGGCGGCATCCCCGAAAGTGACCTCGCTGGACTTGGCGCGCTTGAAATAGAGGTGCATATCGTGGTCCCAGGTGAAGCCGATACCACCGTGAATCTGCACCCCCTCGAAGGTGATGTGCTTGTAGCTATCACTGCACCACGCCTTCGCCATCGAAGCCGCCAGCGCGCGGTTGGGGTCGTTTTCCATCACTGCCCAGGCGGCATAATAGGTCATCGATGTACAGCCTTCGACCTCTACCGCCATATCCGCGAACTTGTGCTGGATTGCCTGGAAACTGCCGATAGGATGCCCGAACTGGATTCTGGTCTTGGCATATTCGAGCGCCGTCTCGATTACCCAGCGCGCGCCCCCGGTCATCCAGGCGCATTCCGCCACGGTCGCTTCTTCCAGCACCTGCTTTACCACGGACCAGCCTTTATCCACCTGCCCGAGCACATTTGCCGCCGGCACGGAAACATTATCGAACGCCACCTCGCACAGCTTCTCGCCGGTCATGGTCTTGAGCACTTCTGTCTTGATGCCTTTGGATTTCGCGTCCACGAGGAACAAGGTGATGCCATCTTCTTTGTGAGCGCTGTCCTTAGTCCGAGCGACGACGACCATAGCATCGGCGACATTGGCATCCGGCACGAACAGCTTCTTGCCATTGATGGTGTAATGGTCGCCGTGGTGGGTTGCTTTAACGTGAATATCCTCCGGCTCGATACTGCCCTTTTCTTCGGTTAATGCCAGCGTCATGACGATATCGCCGTTGGAAATTTTGGTGAGGTAGTCTTTTTTCTGCTCTTCACTGCCGGCATTGAGGATAGCGCGGCCTGCGTGCACGACCGTCGAGAGGAACGGTCCCGGTACCAGCGCGCGTCCCATCTCTTCCAGCAGGACAATCAAATCGAGGTAGCTACTGCCAATGCCGCCGTACTGCTCGGGGAAGGCGAGCGCCTGCCAGCCTAATCCCGCCATCTTTTTCCACAGCTCGGGCGAATAGCCTTTTTCATCGTCCATCATTGCCCGCACGTGTTTCTTCTGGCATTCCTTGTCCAGGAACTCGCGGGCGGAGGTCTTGAGCATTACCTGTTCTTCGCCAAGTTCAAAGTTCATCTTTCTCTCCCTGGTAGATTCCTACCATTTATTCCCTGGGCAGTCCCAGGCCACGCTGGGCGATGACGTTTCGCTTGATTTCAGAGGTGCCGGTTTCGATGGTATTGCCGCGCGACCGCAGGAATGAGTACTGCCAGCGGCCGTCATCGACGGCATACTTTGAGTCCCTGATAAGCCGGCTGTAAGGTCCCTGCATTTGCATCGCGAAATCGCTTGTGCGCTGGTTCCATTCCATACCGAAGGCGCTCATCACCATGCTCTCCGGTCCCGGGGTCAAGCCATGAAGCTGGCGGCTGAGAGCGCGTAAGCCGGTGTATTTAACGACATTACCCTCGATGAAATACTGCGCGAGCTTCTGCCGCACGAGCGGGTCTTTGTTCTTCCCCGTCTCTTTAGCAAGCTGGACCATATCTTTAATCTGGTTCTCGCGTCCGATGGCGGCACCGATGCCCGACCGCTCGAACTCAAGGGTGCCCATTGCCACGTAGAAGCCCCGACCGCGCTCCCCCACCTGCATGCTCTTGTGGATGCGCACGTTATCCATAAAGGTCTCATTGAACTCGGCGCCGCCGGTCATCTGGCGCAGGGGACGCACGGTGACGCCGGGGGCGTGCATATCGAGCAGGAAGAAGGTCAAGCCGCGGTGCTTGGGCGCCTGGGGTTCGGTGCGGACGATGAGGATTGCCCAGTCGGAATAGTGCCCGCCGCTGGTCCAGACCTTCTGTCCGTTGACCACCCAGTAATCGCCGTCCTCTACGCCTTTAGTCTGGCAGTTCGCCAGGTCGGAGCCAGCCTCCGGTTCGGAAAAACCCTGGCACCAGATTTCGTCAGCCTTCAACATCGGCAGGAGGAACCGCTTCTTCTGTTCTTCGGTGCCGAAGGCGATGATGGTGGGCCCGCACCAGCCGATACCAATCTGGTTGGAGGGACCGGGTACTCTCGCGTGCGCCATTTCCTCCGAAAAGACCACCTGTTCAAGCAGTGTAGCGCCGCGGCCGCCGTACTCCTTGGGCCAGTTCAAACCGACAAACCCTGCATCGTAGAGCTTCTTGTGCCACCGGATACCGAAGTCGTGGAACTCCCTTGCATCCAGGTCAGGACGCTTCAGCGCCCGGTCGAACCACCACCTGGGTAACTCCTTGGCGTTCTTAGAAAGCCAGTCCCGGATTTCCTGCCGGAAGGCTTCTTCCTTTGCCGAATACGAAAAATCCATCCTCGCTCCTTTTATTTTATCAACAGCATTCCGCATACATCCCGATATTCAGCCCGCGATAGTCACCTCCTGCAATGGTACTGAAGAATAGCCTGAAAGACACAAGTCTTTACTAGTTTACCACCGGGAAGCACACAGTTCAAAATACGGCACGCAGTTTGTTTATTATTGTCATTACCCCGAAAATACGCTGTTTTCATCCTTCGTGGTGTCCTTTGTAAAAACGGGCATGGAGGATTGTTATGAAAATAACCAACCGCCTTCTGTCATACCAGCCCCGTATCAGAGTACGGGGTAAACTCCGGCTGGTATCCAGACCACTAAATTCTGGATTCCAGATCGAGTCTGGAATGACAAGATGGGCATAGGTTTTCATACTTCGTAGTCCCGATGTAATCGGCATGAGGGATTCTGAAGGAGTCCCTATCTGACGGGACGGACTGAATGAATCTCGTTGTCCCCTTTGATGACTAGACTCTTCGCTGAGTTTACCCTGAGTGATACCGAAGGGCTCAGAGTAACAATAAAGAGGGAATTTACGCAAACAATACATTGATAAACTACCTCGGGATGGGTTTCGGGCGGCACGTTTGAAACGGGTATGAACAGAAGATTCCGTGGTGCCGGAGACCTGATTACGCTGTCCCGAGAGTATATATTGTAGCATCGATTAAATTGCCGTATATCCGCCATCTGCCATTACAGCGGACCCAGTCATAAAGGAGGACTCATCCGAAGCGAGGAAAGCGACCACGTTAGCGATTTCCATCGGGTCGGCGCGCCTGGCAATCGGCACATCGAATTTGTATGCCCTGGCATCGTCCTTCAAAACAGAGGTCCATTTTACCGATTCTTCGCGGCTATGTTTCCCCAGGTTCGTGGCGACAGCGCCGGGACACACGCAGTTAGCGCGTACCCCTTTGTGAGCATACTCGACCGCAATGGCACGGGTCAACTGCAAAACACCGCCTTTGCTGGCTTTGTAGCTGGCGGCAGACCCGCCTGCCCCGATTACCACCGATGATATCGACCCGATTGTAATAATATTACCACCACCGTGATTAATCATGTGGCGCAAAGCGGCGCGGGCACAGAGAAATTGCCCGGTCAGGTTTACGCGGACAACATGCTCCCAATCCGCCAGGGAAAGCTCGTGGATGCCTCCCCGGGTACTCGTCCCGGCGGCCGCTACCAGAATGTCAGGACCGCCAAGCTCTTTAATAGTCTTGTCAGTCATTGCTTCAACGTCCGCTTCACTGGCGACATCACAATGCACGAAAGACGCTACTCCTCCGGACGCCCTGACCATCTTCGCGGTTTCCTCTGCCAGTTCTGTGCGGATATCTCCGACCATGACACGCGCGCCTTCCTGTGCCAGCCTTAATACGCATGCCCGCCCGATGCCACTACCGCCACCCGTAACGATGGCGCATTTACCGTTGAGCTTTCCCATTTGAACCTCCTTTTAAGTTAAGTGTTTTGGAATTCATCATCCCCTTGAGTTAAGACAATGAATTATTGGTTTGACGGTGGCTTGATAGTTGAACATTGTTTTTTCGTATTCTCGGCTTTCTCACGAAAATACCGTTTATTGTCATTCTGGAGGAGGGGAGTTGAATCATGGGGTCGCCTACCCCTCCCTGAGATTCTTCGCTCCGCTCCAGAATGACAACCCCAATTTTCCTATTTCGTGGTGTCGCTGGCAAGCGACATGGAGGATTACTTCGACGAAAACAAGAGACTACCTATACACTGGATTCCAGCCGGAGTTTACCCCGTACTATGATACGGGGCTGGAATGACAAATTGGTTCCGTTTTTCCGTACCTCGTCCATACACCGGTTTAGAAAATCGTAAAATATTAACGCTTCAGGAGTTATCACCGGCTTCATCACGTGTGCTTCTAAAGGGTGAAATGTGATTTCTTCACCGATGGGCGTCATCGGCAGGAGCGTGTCACTAAAACCATCCCAGGATAGGTTGACCGGTAAAAGCTCCAGTTTGGAGAGCGGTTTATCCAGCGTCGCATCCACGAGCACCAGTCTACCTTCAATCTCGACCTTACACGCCAGGTGGTAGCCAACGGGTTGTTTATCTGCCAGCTCTTTCAGCAAGGGCGGGTAGTTTTCAAGGATTTCACTGCGCTCCCCCCAGCGGAACGGGTAGACGGTAAACAGCGTTAGCAGACCTAAACGCCGGAACATATCGGCGAGGAGGAAGTGCTTGGGGGTGCAGGAACCACGTCTTAACGTGAGAATCTTAGTATATCGTCGCGCGTCTATTAACTCCGGAATAACCGCATAAGGGATGTCCCGCACCTTCTCGAAAACAGCGATTCGCGCCCGAACCGGGTCCTGGTCCTGTACCCATTCGCGGAAGGTAGCATCGAGTAGCTTTGCCGTATCACTGCTCATTTCGTATCACGAGGCTTTTTGACAATCCGACTTCCACAGGCGGTGCAATAGCCTGCGTCATTTGCCACTGGTGCGCCGCAGTTCCCGCAATTTTTCGCCACCTTATCTCCTGTCATCTGTATACCGCAGGAGGGACAGAAACTGGCATAGACCGGCGTCCGGGTAGCGCAATTCGGACAATCGGCATGAAGCTCCGCCACCTTGTGCTGGAAGGCGGAGATGCGGCGTGAGTGCCGGAGCATAGCGTTGAGGGCGATAATCATTCCCAGGATTAGCGGGAACACAAGCGCCGCGTACCAGCTCTGGGTAAACAGGAAAAAATCGAAGAAGCCGTGTGCCAGCGTTCCGCCAAGCACGCCCAGCCACAGGTAAAAAGTAGCGCGCGGGTGCTGTATTTTGCGGAGTGCCAGCGGATAACCCCAGACGACGGAAAACAATACGTGGGCGAGCGTGGAGATGGGCCCGCGAGAAAGAATAACCTGCCAGCCGTAAGTGAGCGTGTAACCCACATTTTCCAGTGTGGCAAAACCCAGCGCCACCGCCGATGAATAAATGATGCCATCCGTGGATTCATCGAAGTACGGGGACCGGTACACGGCAAGGCGCATTACCAGGAACTTGCCCAGTTCCTCCGTCATGCCGGCAACCACAAAAGCCTCATATGCAATATCGCCCAGCGAAAGCCCGCCCTGCCCTAACTGCTGAAGAGCTTCTATGCCCGGTCCGCCCAGCACCAGCGCCAGCTCCACGATAGCGATGGGAATAACCGCCAGCATCCCGAAGATGAAGGTGCGGATTACCAGCCACCGCGGCTCCGGCTGGTACCTGTCCCAGCGGTAAATGAGCCACATCCAGAATATACCGGGGGCGAAGGCGAGGATGAGGATGGTTAAAAACTGCACTGTATCTCCCCTGTCCGCGTAACTCAAAAGTTAAAAGTCAGAGCTCAAAACCATAGCTAAAAGCTTAAAAATCTCGCCTGTTTTTTATCAAGGCACTCTCGAATAATGTGGCAGCATTTCCTGGTCCGTTTTTGACTTCTAAGTTATGGCTTTGACTTGTGAGATTTGAGCTTTAACCTATATTTTCACCACCATCGTATCGCAGATGAGGTCGTGTAAGCCCTGTTTCTTTTTAGTCAGGACAAACACCAGGAGACCCAGACCAAGTGTAAAAATACAAATAAAGACATAAATAATAAAGGCTAAATACCGTGAAAATGCTCTCCCGTAACCCACCCGGCGACCATCCGTCCTGACTACTTTCATTCCCAGCATCATTTTTGCCGGTGTTTTTCCCCATTTCCCCACGAAAAATGTCCAGTAGGCGATAGGGAAAACAAGACCAACAAGATAGACGAGCCAGTCCAGCCATATCATTGGTCTCTCTGATGCTGTGAGGATGTCCTCCACAGTAAATCCGGTCACGGAGTACTGTTCCGCCAGTTCAGGAGAAATGGCAAAGACGATGGCGAAAACAACCATGAATAAAACTAAACTGCTGATGGAGATGAATATGCCGTCGATGAAGAAAGACATCAACCGTCTCCAGAAACCCGCAGGAATTAAAGTTTCGACCGGAAACGACGCCTGCTCCGGTAGTTTCAGTCCGCACTTGAAGCAAAATTGAGAGGCCGGCAGATTGGGCGTGCGGCAACCCGCGCAAATTTTTGCCATATCCTGTAATTCTTGCCCGCACCTGTAGCAATACTGTGAGGACACCGGATTCGGCGTGCGGCATTTTGGACATATTCTGGGTAATAGCCCCAGGTCTCTTTCGATACTCAGGTCGGGCGGTGTGGGAGGGGGGATATTTGTATCGCCATTGGTCATGAAAAAGCCCTCAGCAAGATGTCCCTCCGAGGTACATAATTGACGGAGAACGGTCTTATATGGGCAAGGAGACCTTTCGCTACGCTCAAGGTAGCATAGAGTTACACTCTATGCTACCTTGTTCCAGAACGTCAGTTCCGCCCGAGCCGCGAACATTCCACGACTTGCCGCGCCGAACGCTTTAAAATGCTCCGTCTGACCGTGATAGGTGAGTGCCTCACGGTTCTCATACTGCTCGAAAACGAGGAATTTGGTCGGGTCGTCAACCGCCCGGCAGACAGTATAGCCGAGTGTGCCCGGGTCTTTTAGTACCTTGGGAACAAGCTTCGCGAATTCCTCCGCCACTGCGTCCCCCTTACCCTCCGCCGCCTTCAGGACTGCCGTGAGAACAACCATCAGTTGCTAGCCTCCTTCTTTTATGCCGATTCATCTAAGCGAATGTTATTAACAAAACAGATTATTCGAATTTTAAGTTTTTAAACCAACTCCCGCGTTTGGTTATTGTATCTTGTATCCTGGTAATTACGTTTATGGCCAGAAGCTGGGTCCCGGTGTGGGACCGAGCTGGGTCTTAATTTCTGACTGTGCCATCTCCACAAAATCGCACAGGATTGGCCTGGTTTCGCGCGGGTCGATGATTTCTTCGATATTGAAAGCTTCAGCGGTGCGGAAGGGGGAGGCAATCGCTTGCAGTTTACGCTCTATTTCCTGACGCTTTGCCTCCGGGTCGGGCGCAGACTCGATTTCCCGCCGGTAAGCCGCGGATGCCCCACCCTCGATGTGCATCGAACCCCACTGGGCGGAGGGCCAGGCGATACGCCGGTACATACCGCCGGGCCTCTGGTGGTTTTGCCCGGCAACCCCATAAAGCTGGCGGATAACAAACGTAATCCAGGGCATACGAGTATTGCACGTGGCGAGCACAATTTTGGCGCCGGCGCGCACGATGCCCTGCTTTTGAGCCTCCAGCCCTACCATAAATCCCGGCTCGTCTGCCAGGTAGACCAGCGGCAGGTGGAAGGTGTTACACAACTGCAGGAAACGGATGACCTTACTGCCGGCGGCGCCATCCATCGACCCGCCCAGGTACATCGGGTTGTTAATCATAGCACCCACCGGGTAGCCGTTTACCCTGCCGAAGCCAACCACCCGGGAGCGGCCATAAAAAGGTGCAATCTCAAAAAAGGAGTCCTTATCCAGCACCCATTTCAGTATCTGGTAAGGGTTGTAGCCTTTCTTTTTGTCACGGGGGATAGCCGAGAGAAGTTTCTCCTCACGGCGTTCGGGGTCGTCCTGCGGCTCGGTACGCGGAGGCATCTCGTAGACATTGGAGGGAAGGTAGCTGAGGAACTTGCGGATAATTTGAAAAGCCTCCTCTTCGGAGTCAACCAGGTTATCGATGACACCACCTTCGTGTACCTGGGTGCGTTCGTCGCCGAGGTCTTCCTTGGTAATGTCGTAGCCGAGCGCGGCTTTAACAACAGGGGGACCACCGGGGAACACCTGGCTGATACCTTTCACCATGACGCTCCAGTGCGCCAGGCAGGCTTCGACAGCCGGCAGACCCGCCACCGAACCCAGTACCGCGGAGACTACTGGAGCGATATCGAGCAGTCTGGCGTTGATGGCACAATACTCATTTGCTTCCGGGATATAGGTGCGACCGATTTGCTCGAAGGTACGGACACTCCCACCGGTAGCATCCAACAGGCGGATGAAAGGCAGTTTCCAGTTTAACGCCAGTCTCAGTCCGTGTGCACCTTTGTTACCTACCGCCGCGTCCGCCGCTCCGCCCCGCACCGTGAAATCCCCACCGGTCAGAATTACTTTGCGACCATCGATTGTACACAGACCCACCACCGAGTTTGCCGGGCGGAAAGATACCAGTTTTTCGCCTTCGTACGTAGCGCCGCCTGCCAGCTTGCCAATCTCCTGAAAAGAGCCGGGGTCGGAGAGCCTGGTGATGCGCTCGCGGACGGTAAGTTTACCACGGCCGTGTTGACGCTGGACGCCCTCCGGACCGCCCATCTGTTCCGCCAGGTGCTCGCGGTGCTTCAGTTCGTCGATTTCCGGTTGCCAGACCATAATAAATCTCCTTATAAAAACAACAAATCAGCTAAGGCAAATAAATCAGCGTGGAACGTTCGCCCATCTGCGATTCGATGACCGATTGTGCAGTCGCGATGAAATCACAGAGGAAAGGACGCGTATCACGCGGGTCGATAATGTCCTCGATGTTGAAGGCTTCCGCGGTGCGGTAGGGAGAAGCGATAGCCTGTAATCGCCTTTCGATTTCGACGCGTTTTGCCTCGGGGTCAGGTGCGGCAGAAATTTCACGGCGGTAGGCCGCCATCGTGCCGCCTTCGATATGCATCGAGCCCCAGTTGGCAGAGGGCCAGGCGATACGGCGGAACATGCCGCCACTGCGGAAGCTCAAACCACCCGCCACACCGTAAAGCTGGCGGATAACAATGGAAATCCACGGCATCCGGGTTAAAGCGGTCACGCAGGAAGCACGCGCACCGACACGCAACGTGCCCTGTTTTTCCGCTTCCAGCCCAACCATGAAGCCCGGCTCATCGGCGAAATAGACGATTGGTAGATTAAAAGTATCGCAGAGCATCAGGAAGCGGATGACCTTATTGCCCGCGGTCACATCCATCGAGCCGCCGAGGAACATCGGGTTGTTAATCATTACGCCCACCGGGTAACCATCCAGGCGCGCCAGCCCGGTCACCCGCGAGCGGCCATAGCCCGGCGTAATCTCAAAAAATGAGTCTTGGTCCATCACCCATTTCAGAATTTGATAGGGATTGTAGCCTTTCTTTTTATCGCGCGGGATAACGGAGAGCAATTTCTCCTCACGCCGGTGGGGGTCATCGCTGGATTTTGTTCTCTGCGGTATTTCGTCGATGTTACGCGGCAGGTAGCTGAGGAAGCGTCGTACCAGGTTGAAAGCCTCGTCTTCGCTTTCTGCCACGTTATCGATAACGCCGCTGTTTACGGCAACCTCTTCACTCCCCAGCTCTTCTTTGGGTATATCGTAACCGAGCGCGGCTTTGACTACAGGCGGTCCCGCCACGAATACCTGGGTCGTCTTTTTCACCATAATATTGAAGTGTGCCAGGCACGCCTGGACCGCGGGCAGTCCCGCCACGGAGCCGAGTACAATAGAGACTACCGGCACGGTATTGAGCAGTAACGGAGCATGGTTTGCACCCGGACCGCCGGGGATGTATGTGCGCCCGATTTGCTCGAAGGTGCGTACACTGCCACCGGTGGCATCGAGCAGGCGGATATAGGGTAGTTTCCACTCCAGCGCCGTTTTCTCCGCGTAAGCGGACTTGTTGCCCACGGCGGCATCCGCCGCCCCACCACGCACCGTGAAATCACCGCCGCTCAGGACAACCTTTCGCCCTTCTATCTCACAGATTCCGATGACGGTATTGGAGGGGGTGAACCCCACCAGTTTATCGCCTTCATAACGGGCTGAGCCGGCGAGCTTGCCGATTTCCTGGAATGTGCCCGGGTCAACCAGTTTGGCAATGCGCTCGCGGACGGTGAATTTACCCGCGGTGTGCTGTCTCTCCACGCCTTCTTTGCCACCCATCTGCTCGGCGAGAGATTCACGGTATTTCAACTCTTCGATTTCAGGCTGCCAGACCATGCAGACTCCTTAAGAATGGTGAAGAATCATTGTGGATAGTACCACTTTCAGCGTGGGGAATGCAAACGGAATGGAAAACTAATTATTGTGTACGAGGGAATTTAGGTCACGGGTTCTATGGGGGGACTATGGTTTGAAACGCTAACAAGCTCTCGATAGTAACTTATCGCTTCACGCGTGTTAACACTATTCGGCAAGCTCTGCCCACAAAACGAATATCAAATATCGAGAAAAAATTGAGTCTGCCAAGCAGAAAAGGAGTTCTATCTGAGCTGGCAAAGAGACATCTTACGGCAAAGAACTCACTCTCCAGTTTCAGATTCAAGGTACCTTTATAACACAGTGTTTTTCCCCCGGATGCATCTGTCATAAAAGCGTCAGGAGTTGGTGGCAATCTCATGCCCACCAATGTAGACAAATACCGCGGAACAATAGTACAGTCTGCGCCTGAATCGAGAATAAATTCGACCGGTTGATATTCTCCGGAACTTAGTTGAACACCCACAGTAATTCCAGGGTAAAAGATATCGCCAAGTGACGTAGTGACCGTTGGACAGTCGATTTTAATAGACGGCAACTATGTCCTCAGGCACGGTATGTTTTATGACCAGCCCCTCTTTGCCCAGCAATGGTTTTACTCTGGCATTTTTCGCCAGTCTGTCAAAGCTTACTGACGAAGCTATTTGCCGGCCATGAAAATACGCGGCAAAACCGATTTTGCTGTTTTGAAAAGGTTTTATTGCTATCGATTTCTTACTCATACGACTTTTGAGAATAAAAATGAATCAATAATTAACCACGAATATTATATAGCATTTGTCAAGTGCACGCGATAGAATTTTTCCGCGAAAAGCCCGAATGATTCATCATTCGGGCTTAAATTGTGGGAAGTTGACTACCTTACCCCTCGTACGCCAACCGCCGGTGCTCTTTCATGATGCACCTGTCCTGCACGATGAGTAGTCCCGCCGCCAGGGCTTTTGCCTCCGCCTCACCGTTCACAATCCCCTCCTGCAGCCAGATTGCTTTCGCCCCGATTTTGATGGCTTCCTCAACGATAGGCAATACATCCTCCGACCGTCGGAAAACATCAACGCAATCAATTTTCTCCGGCACGGCGCTCAGGTTCGGGTAACAGACCAGTCCGGAGACTTCGGTGGCGGTGGGATTGACCGGAATTGCCTTGAAACCGTGCTCGCACAGGTAATTGAAGACCCGGTGGCTGGCTCTATCCGGATTGGGAGATGCCCCCACCACTGCCACGGTGCGACAAACTTTGAAAATTTCCGAAACGGACATTTCTTCCTCCAGCCGGGGGTTTACGTCTCTACCTACATTATAAATCAAACAAACTCGCTGAACAGCTTTTCCACCCGGTGCGGCTCGATTGGCTGGTCCACAAGGGAGCCCTGTTTGAGAGCCGGCAGGCTGTCTTCATAAGTTGGGCGCTCTTCCCGGTAAATAATGCCGATGGGTATCTTATCGCCCCACTCCTGCGCGGTGATGTAAGCAGTATTCTTATCTCCCGGTTTGTATGTACCCTCCTCCAGCTTGTGGACGCGCTCCCGGTACCAGGCAAAGGTATTCTTGTGGTTAAAAGAAACGCAGGGCTGGAGGATGTCTATCAGCGCAAAGCCTTTATGTTGAATCCCTGCCTTGATTAAGCCCGCCAGAAAATCGACATCCCCGGCAAAAGCACGTGCCACAAAGGTCGCGCCGACAGAGATGGCGAGCGTAATGGGATTGATGGGTAACGGAGCGCCTTCGGGCGTGGTTTTGGTCACGAAGCCGAAGTCACTGGTCGGAGAGGTCTGGCCCTTCGTCAGCCCATAGACCTGGTTATCATGTACCAGGTAGGTAACATCGTGGTTACGCCGTACGGTATGGATGAAGTGATTACCGCCTTCGCCGTACGCGCCGCCATCACCGGCGATGACGATGACTTTGAGTTCAGGGTTGGCGATTTTCGCACCGAGAGCCGCGGGCAGGGCTCTACCGTGTAGTGAATTGAAAACATTACCCTGCGTATAGTGCGGCAGTTTCCCGGCCTGCCCGATATCCGAGACGAGCAGGACCTGCCACGGCTCCAGTCCCATATCGACCAGCGCTTTTTTGACCGCCTGCAGTATGCCGAAGTTGCCGCAACCCGGGCACCAGGCAGACGTTAAACCGGTGTAGTCCTTTACCGTAACCATCTTCAGCAGCCCTCCTTCAAGACCTGGTCTATAATCAAAGCCGGTGTGAACGGACGTCCATCGTATTTCAGAATGCTGGCATCGACCTGCTTCCCGGTCTCACGCCGTATCAACCTGGCGAGTTGCCCGGTGGCGTTGTTTTCCACCACGTAGGTGTGCTTGGCTTCTGCCATCGCCAGCGCGACTGCTTCCGCAGGGAAGGGCCAGAGTTCGTTGAGGTGGAGCCGGTTGACCTTGTGGCTGTCCTTGCGCAGGTTCTCCGCCGCTTCCTCTATGGCGCCCTGAGTGCTTCCCCACCCGATGAGTAGAGTCTCCCCTTTCTTAGCGTGGTTGTGGGGCACCACCATATCTTTCTTCAGCCCGTAGAGCTTGCGCAGACGTTTCTGCATCATGAGTAAACGCGTGCCTGCATCCTCCGTAAGGTGGCCGGCTTCATCGTGCTCGTCGGAGTCGGTTACTACCAGGGCTTTTTGTTTGCCCGGGAAAGCACGCGGCGACACGCCCGATTCTGTGTAAGCATGACGTTTATAATCGCCGTCTCCCCTGAACAATAAACCACGGTCGATTTTTACCTTTGAAACGTCGAACCGGTCGACGGTTGCGTAGGAGCTGGCAAGGTGCTGGTCGGTGATAACCAGGACTGGAGTCTGGTACTTTTCTGCCAGGTTGAAAGCTTTGACCACCGACCAGAAACATTCGTCGACGCTGGACGGCGCCAGAACCGCGCGTGGGAACTCGCCGTGAGCGGCATGCAGGATAAACTCGAGGTCTCCCTGCTCTGTCCGCGTCGGCAAGCCGATGGCGGGCCCGGCACGCTGTCCTTCGATGATGACCACCGGTGTCTCCGTCATTCCAGCCAGTCCCAGCCCCTCTACCATCAGACAGAATCCGCCGCCGGAGGTTGCTGTCATCGCCCGCACGCCCGCATACCCCGCCCCCACCACCATATTAATGGCGGCGATTTCATCCTCGGCAGGTACCACCACGATGCCATAATCCTTAGCTTTAGACGCCAAGTACTCCATGATGGGTGTGGTCGGCGTCATTGGGTAGGCAGCCATAAATTTACACCCGGCGGCAATTGCCCCGAGCGCCATCGCTTCATTTCCGCTTACCAGCATCCGGGTGGGTGCCTCTGTCGCCGAGAGCTTTTTAGTAAAAGTCGATGACGCTAATTTGCGTGTCTGCTCATAGCCAGCCTGCGCCGCCTTTACGTTTTTTTCGCCGGCCTCCCCTCCGAAGTAATCCCTGAGAAGGCCGGTCAACAGGGGCAAATCGTAACCAGGCAGTGCCAGCGCCGTGCCCAGTGCTACGGTGTTCGCCATCATCCTGTCACCGGCGGCTTCTACTGCCAGTTTTTCCAGCGGCAAACTGATGAGCTTATCTCCTGTAACGTCTTTGATTTTTTCGCCATCGTAGATGATGACGCCGTCCTTCCCCACCTCGGCGCGGTGCAGGTCGATGCTTTCCCTGTTAAACGCAATCAGGATATCCAGTGTCTCCAGGATGGCACCGACAGGAGCGCGGCTGGCGCGGACGCGGAAGAAGTTGTGCCCGCCCCGCACCCTCGACTCATAGTCCTGGTCGGCAAATACCCGGTAACCCCACCGTGCAAATGCCCTGGCGAGCAGGTGCCCCACCGATTGCACACCCTGCCCCGCTTCCCCGCCAACCATAATATTTATTTGTTCAACCATAATTTACCCCCCACAGAAAAATGCTAAACATCAACGGTACCCCTTTCAGGGGAAAACACGGTAGCTCATTTAATCTTCTTTCCCTATTTTAACCTAACCATTTAAGATTTGTGTTTTTTCAATAGGCTCTCTGGCACAGGTAAGCACGATCCCCGCTGGCTTGCTGTTATTACCGTGTATAGGAGAATCGCACGCTGACACCGCCAGCACCACGAGGTATGAAAATCCTTGCACAAATTGTCATTCCAGACTCGATCTGGAATCGAGCGTTTCTTAGTCTAGATACCAGCTTTCGCTGGTATGACAGAAGACGGTGGGCTGCTATTTTAATAACAAATGATTTATCTTCTACTCAGCCAATGCCGCATGCTTTTCCCAAAAGTAACCCACACAGGCGAGTTCCACGAGATTTGCACACAAACGGAGAGGGTTTTCTCAAACGCGAACATGAACGAGCAAGTTCAGGTCGAGCAAAGCGTTAGCTGATAAAGAGCCCGGGCTTTGCTCTCAGGTACTGACCTGCTCGAGGGGGAGAGGTTGGATATACAAACCTTGGTTATCGAACTAGGTTTTTATGCTTTCACCGCGTGCACCCGCACACTGACAACGCTACGCATCGTATCTGCAAGCTCTTTAACGGTCACGCCCGCCTCGGCGACCATATCCTGTAGTGCCGGCGATTCCACGAGCATGCTCAGCGGCAGGGCGTTTTCCTGCACCACTTTCACATCCTTGAATCCCGCCTTATCTATCGCCTTGAGGTACTCTGTTTTCAACGACGCGCCGCCGATACAGCTCACGTAAGCTCCGGCGGATTTCAGCACGGATGCCGGCAAGGGTTTCAACAACACCAGGTCGGAGACCATAAGTCGGCCGCCGGGCTTGAGCACGCGGAAGGCTTCACGAAATACCTGTGGCTTGTCCGGTGAGAGGTTGATGACGCAGTTGGAGATTATGACATCGACGGTGTTATCCGCCACGGGCAGGTTTTCAATTTCTCCCAGGCGGAACTCGACGTTCGCGTATTTATTCTTGCGGGCAATTCCGCGTGAACGCTCAATCATATCCGGGGTCATATCAACGCCGATGACCTTGCCCGTTTTGCCCACGGTATTGGCGGCAAGGAAGGCGTCCATGCCTGCCCCCGCCCCCAGGTCGAGCACCACCTCACCCTCTATTAGCGAAGCGAGCGCCACCGGGTTACCGCATCCCAATCCCAGATTTGCGCCTTCGGGGATAGTCTGCAATTCTGCCGGGCTATAGCCGATTGCCTGGCTGACCACGTCAGCCGCATTTGTGTTTCAACACGAAGACCCGGTCGCAGGACTCGTCAACGGTCTTTCCCGGGCAATGGCGCCATAGTTTTCACGCACGATTTTCTTGACATCCGTTTTTCTGACCGTAGCCATGTTTCTCCTTTACCCGAAAATTTCCTTGGTTATAGGACCCATCATTGTCTTCACCATACCGGCAAGCTCGTCAGTTTTCATCATCATAAGACAGCAGGTCTTGCCGCCCATATTACAGCTTACTACCGCGAGTTTATCACCGGACTTGATGTCTGCCTTTTCGCGGACTTCCTTGGGGAGCACCATCTGCCCCCGTTCATCTACCGCCACGATTGCCTCCACCTGGCAACAGGAGCTCGTACCCGGACCGCAGAGCCCGGCACCCGGTTTTTCTTTTGTTTTCGCGACCATTCTGCCCCCTTTGATATTTACCTTTATTCTGATTTTTCTGAATTATCTGAATAATAACACGGGGAAAAGGGAGATGTCAAGAGGGTAGACGAGTCGCATTCTCGTGGTGGACTTTTTGGTGATATTGTGAATTCTTACTCCGCCACTTACCTTCAATTGTCATTCCCGAGAAGATGGGAATCTAGCAGGGAGGAATACAAATGTTTTTCAGCAGGCGATGCTAATAATCCTATGGGTTATTATTTTTCTCCCCATCCTCTCCCCCACCTCCCCATCCGTCATCCCTTCCACCAGTATCAGTTTTTTCCGGCTCGTTGTGCCTTTTTCCAGCGTGACGCGGCTTTTGCTTATCCCCAGAACTTCGCTCAGGAACTCAATGAGTTTTTTATTGGCTTTGCCTCCGACCGGCGGCGCGGCAACCTTGATATGCCACACCCCACCCTCGAACCTCACCACCTCGTTCCTTTTCGCCCCCGGGTGCGCCTGCACAAGAATCCTTACGCTAGTACTTTGTTTGGTCATTTTAATTTGGTGATTGAAATTTGTTTGTAATTTGGTGCCTGGTTATTGGAACTTAAACAGCCTTCTGGCGTTTTCCGTGGTTTGCCTGGCAAAGTCCTCTGGTGTCATTCCCAGCGCTCCTGCCAGCACCACCGCTGTTAGCTTCACGTACGCCGGTTCATTGCGCTTGCCACGGTGTAACTGCGGCGTCAGGAAAGGGCAATCAGTCTCGACTAAAATCCTATCAAGGGGTATGGTCTTCGCCACCTGCGGCGCGCGGCTGTTCGGGTAGCTCACAAAGCC
>JAUYDN010000200.1 GCA_030691775.1 Dehalococcoidia bacterium | reverse complement strand
CACCGCCCACACCAGCAAACCGAGCGTGCCCAGCCTGATTACCTCCGGGTCATCGATGAATACGTCGAGCAGTCGTTGACCGAAGATAACCGTAAGCAATCCGATGGAAATCATCGCGATAAGACAGTAGCGTCGTGCCAGCCCGGCGGCTTTTTCCGCGAGGTCGGGGCGCTTGGCGCCCAGGTACTGCCCGACGAGTGTGGTAGCGGCGACACTGAAACCCCAGGCAGGCATAAAGGCAAATTCCTCCACGCGCATCGCCAGTGAGTGTGCCGCGAATGAAACCGTGCCCAAACTGCTGATAATTATCTGGTAAACGCTCATGGCGGCGCGCATCTGCCCCGCATCTATAAAAGCCGGCAAGCCTATCCGGAGAATGCGCCTCGTGGCGGCATAATCGAATTTTAAAGCTGTCCGTAGGTCCCATTTCAGGATGCCACAGCCCCTTACCAGCAGAATGATTATCAGTAGCGCACCGAGGACACTCACAATCACACGGGCGATTGCGGCACCGATGACACCCATCGCCGGAACGAACCAGAACCCGCGGATGAGGACCACCGCCGCCACCGCGCCGATAAGCTCGATGGAAACGGTCACAATCATCGGGGTGCGCGTGTCACCACTACCGCGCATCAATGATTCGCCGCAGTAAAGTATGAAGAAAGCCGGGATTGCCGGGGCATTGATACGGATGAAATCCCTTCCCAGACCGATAACCTCCGGCCGGGCGCGGAATATCACCAGCCACCAGTCAGCCGTGAACCACCAGATGATGGCAAAGACGGTACCCAGGACCAGCGAGAGGAGCATCGCCTGTTGCACGGAGCGGTTTACCTGCTGGGTTTCGCCGGCACCAACGTGCCGGGCGATGATGGCGGTCGCGCCCACGGCGATACCGGCAAAAGCCACCTCCGGCAGGTGGACGATATTCTCGCCAAGTCCCACCGCCGTAATTGCCGCCGCACCGAATTTGCCTACCAGGAAGGTGGCGACCATCGCCAGGACACCGAAAGCGGACTCCTGGATGACAACAGGCCAGATGAGACTGAAAATCGTGCGGGGGAGACGGCTTTCGTCAAGTTTACTTATATTTAAACGCCCAGCAGGATTTGCTTCAGGCGACTTATCTCTTTTATCCGCCGGAGAAGACCCTGTAAACGGCGGTTCTATTTCAGTTTGTTTATCCACATAATGTCCTGTGCGGGAGACCCGACACACTCAATTTTACCATATGAGGATAGAAGTTATACGAAGCAGAGTGGTTGACATCCATCGGGGAAATGGTTGCCGGCATCGCCCATGAGATTAACAACCCGCTTACGAGCATCAGCGGTTTCTCTGAACTGGCAGGCAAGCCGGGTAGACCGCCGGAGACAACACGGCAGTACATCGATATCGTTTATCGTGAAGCGAAACGCGTGGCGGAAATCATCCGGCGATTACTGCTCTTCGTCCGAAAAGAAAACGTCGAACGGAAGTCTATAGAGCAGGCAACCTCCGTAGAATAGCTAAAATCCCGTCGGCCAGCCTTGCAGTCTGTGCTCCCCGATAAAATCACCCTTATGGCTCCGCAGTGTTTCCAGGCAATCGATGATGTACTTCCTCGTGTCGCGCGGGTCCAGCACATCATCGAGTAAGCCGGCATGTGCCGCCGGAAAGGGACTGCTCTCCCGTTCCATCTGCCTGATGAGCTGTGCCCGTTCTGCCTTTGGGTCAGGAGCCGATTCAATCCTCCGCAGATAGACCACATTTGCCGCGGCTTCCGGTGACATAAAGCTGATTTCTGCCGTGGTCAAAGCCGCAATATAGTCCGGCCCGCAGTTGGTACCGCACATATTGGAAATACCCATGCCATAGGCTTTACGGATGATGATACACATCTTGGGCACGGTGCTGAAAGCGATTGCCTGCATCCAGGCGATAATTTTGGTGGGGATGCGTTTCTGCTCTGCCGGCCTACCCACGAGGAAGCCGGGCGTGTCCGCCAGGAAGACGAGGGGAATATTGAAGGTATCGCACAGGATGATGAAGTCGGCGGCTTTATCACATTCATCGGGACCGGCAGCGCCGGCATTGATAAGGGTCTGGTTGGCGATGAAGCCCACCGGCCGCCCGTTCATCCGTGCCAGGCAGGTGATGAGTGTTTTGCCAAAGTTTCCCTTGACCGGGAAGAACCTGCCATCATCTACTATTTGCTTGATGACCTGGTGCATGTCATAGACGCGGTTGGCTTTATCGGGAATGATGGTCATCAGTTTGTCCAGTATGCGGTCGCGCGGGTCTGAATTGGGGATAAGGGGTGTTTCCTTATCACAGTTCTCCGGCAGGTAACTTAAAAACTCGCGTATAATTTGCAGGGCTTGCTCCTCATTCTCCGCTATGGCATCCACCTGCCCGGTGACTTCGGAGTGCACCTTCCAGCCACCAAGTTCCTCGAGGGAAGTCTCAGGAGCCAGTGGCCGGTCGAGCAACCGCGGGTCAGAGATAGCGAATGAAGTCCCTTTGACCTGCACCACGAAATCGGCGGTGGTCACTTCCAATGCCGCCGCGCCGTAGACATCACCCATTACAGCGGTAACGTGCGGCACGCGGCGCAAGCCCGTAAATGCCCTGGTAGGAATGGGGTCGGGGAGCCGGTCCGCAGAGTTGAGAAAGGTGCGGGCATCGCCGCCGTCCGCCAGGTGAATGACCGGGTGGTTCATCTCCGGGTACAGCCTCGAATAGGTACCGCGTGGCGGCTGGTTGGCGGGGCGGTAACCTGCGGTGCGAGCGGTGGCATCGTCCGCGTTGACGATGACAGTGCGCCCATCGATTTTGCCGGAGCCACTGACTTTATTGATGTGGGTGATTGTTCCTTCCCTATCGGGCGTCAGCGCTTGCAGGAGAAGCCAGGTCTCTTTGAAAGTACCCGGGTCGAAGAGCTTAACGATTCTTTCACGGGCAGTGAGCCTGCCGAGAGCATGCTGTGCGGTGATTCGTTCGGGTCCGCCCATTTGCCTGTTCCGTTCCATTAATTGCTTGAGTTCGTCGATTCTTTCCTGCTTTTCCATATCAAATCTCCCTGCGTATTTTTCTCCGCTTAAAACCCGGTAGGCCAGATTTGCATAAGGTGACGGCTGATAAAATCGCTCCGCTGACCGCGCACAGAATCCAGGCATTCGATGAGATATTTCCTGGCATCACGCGGGTCGATAATTTCATCCAGACCACCGGCGGACGCCGCCTGGAACGGACTGCTTTGCGCCAGGAGTTCCTGTAAAACACGCTGTCTCTCCGCCGCCGGGTCAGACGACCTTTCGATACGCTCTCTATGGGTGGTAACCGCAGCAACCTCCGGTGATATAGACCGGATATCCGCTGAGGTCAACGCGGCGATAAAGTCCTGGGTGCTGTTGGAGCCACACATCGCGGTCGCCGCCATTCCATAGGCTTTACGCACGATGAGGGTCAATTTCGGTACCGTCACGAGTGAGAGGGCTTGTAGCCAGTGCATCGACTTGGTCAGCAGGCGTTTTTGTTCGGAAACATTCCCTCCGGCAAAGCCCGGCGTGTCCACCAGGAATAGCAGTGGGATATTAAACGAATCGCACATCACGATGAAATCGGTGGCTTTATCACACTCGTCAGGACCGATGGCGCCGTTATCGACCTGCGGCTGGTTAGCGATAATACCCACCGTCCAGCCGTTAAGCCGCGCCAGGCACACGTTGAGCGCCGGGGCAAAGAATGGTTTGAGGAGGAAAAATTTGCCATCGTCCACAATAGCCCTGATGACATCGAGCATGTTATAAGTCTGCGCCGGGTCATCCGGGATGATGGTCATCAGGTTTTCTGTTAACCGGCTGGCGGGGTCTTTGGTCTCAACGCGTGGCGCTTCTTCTTCGCAGTTCGAGGGCATATAGCCGAGGAACTCGCGTATGATACGGGCGCAGTGCACATCGTCTTCAGCGAAGGCATCCACCTGCCCGGTGACCTCGGCATGTACTCTCCAGCCGCCAAGCTCTTCCGGGGTGGTCTTCTCCTCCAGCGCCACACCGAGAACACGGGGACCGGAGACTGCCATGCAGGTGCCTTTAACCTGTACTACGAAGTCGGAGTTAGCCGCCTGCCAGGTCGGGTCGCCGAAGCAGTTACCCATCATGCCGATGATTCGCGGCACCAGGCGCGGGTTGAGAAGTCCCCTGATGGGATAGGTGACCGCCAGCACGCCGATAGAACCCTGCACGCTCTGGAGGTGGACGCCGCCACTCTCACCGAACCTGACCACGGGACAGCCCTTCGCCGGTGGTGAAAAACCGCCCATCCGCACCCGCCGCCCCCCGGCGCCTGTACCTGCCAGCACGGTGGAATCATCGGACTGTATGCTCACCCAGCGGCCGCCGATTTGACCGTAACCATGTAACTTGCTCGCGGGAAACAACTGCTCGCTACCGGGTAGCTGGAACAGTCCCAACTGGCCTACCTCGATAAATGTGCCCGGGTCAACCAGCGCTTCGATTCTCTCCCGCGCGGTAATGTGCCCCCGCTGGCGGTGCCGTGCTATCTTTTCGGGACCGCCACCATCAAGAGCAATCGCGCGCCGCCGCTTCGACTCATCCAATGCCGCTTGCTTATCCATAATTCACGCCTCGTTTTTATTAATGCGCTGCTTTTTGCAGTATAACTTTTTAGAAGCAAAGCGTGCAAATAGGAATAACGAGACCGTTTAATAATTGGAATAACGACTCTCGTGGAGTGTAATGATTTCCTCTGCTCTACCCTGAGATTCTTCGTCGTCCTTCAGACAATTGGGGGGACGGATTCCTCCAGAATCAATCATGCCGATTACATCGGCACCATCAAGTATGAAAAACCCACTCTTTTTTGTCATTCCCGCCTCCGAGCGGGAATCCAGACGTTTTTTAACCTTCTGGATACCAGCCGGAGTTTATCCTGAGCTTGACGAAGGGCTGGTATGACTTTTTTTGGGGGGGGCTCCGCTATTTTCGTAGCAATGACAACGAGAGAATTTGGTCTTAGAATTTTATAGGGTGGTGCCCCCAAGGGAATTCGAATCCCTGTCGGCAGCTTGAAAGGCTGCTGTCCTAGGCCTCTAGACGATGGGGGCACAATTATTCAGTATATCAGGAACGCATACGGCGGACAATCTCAATCCTTCCGAGGCATCCGCGAAGCTAAAACATATGCAGGAAAAACTCCCTTCAGTCCCCCCCGTATCTTGTACGGGGCAAGCTCTTTGCGAAAGGGGGGAAATTGTATCCTCTCCCTTCGTAAAGAGCTTGCCCTGAGCCTGCCGAAGGGGAAATTGTGAGGGTTTTCAGTTGTGTCGCGGGAAGCTCCCTTCCAGACCATACTATGCTACAATGTCCTCATATGAACGACCCCCAGCCTCAGAAGGATATCCCGGCACCTTCACTGCTTAACTGGTGCAAACGAAATTATATATCCCTGCTCGTGATATTGTTCGTAATCGGGATTTCCGTAGCCCTTTTCATTTTCCGCGACGCTATTCAAAAACTCGGTAATTACGGCTACCTCGGGGCTTTCCTGATTGCGGCGGCCGGTAACGCGACCATTGTCCTCCCGATGCCCGGAATACTGGTAATTGTCCCTCTCGGCGCTATTTTCAACCCGTTCCTCATCGGCCTGGCAGGTGCGGCAGGGGCTTCGTTGGGAGAAATGACCGCCTATGTAGCAGGATACAGCAGTTCCGGCGTCTGGCGCAACAACAAGAACTACCAGAAAGCCGTGGGATGGCTTCAGAAATGGGGAGTTCTCACTGTTTTCGTGGTTTCAGCCACCCCGTTACCGTTCGATGTGTTCGGGCTGGCGGCGGGTAGTCTGCGGTTCCCTGCCTGGAAATTCTTCGTCGCCTGTCTTCCCGGCAAGATTCTTAAGTACGTAGCTCTCTCCCTGTTGGGTTACTGGGGCGGGACAACGGTGATTAACGATAAGTCGGTACAACAGATTTTATGGATTACAGGTGGAGTAATTCTTGCCACTATGTTCGTGCTGGCGCTGGGACTCTTCCTTGAGGACCGGACCTGGAAACGGCGCCGAAAAGTCTAGTGCGCTACATTCCGGGCATTCAACCTGTGAAAACGTGTGCCGATGATAACGAAGACGATTCCGTAGAATCCTGCGCCCAGTAGTAGTGCCAGCGTAAAACCCGTACTCACGGCCGCAATCATCGTTAGCGCTGAACCTGCCACCGATGCGATACCGTTGATGCCCCACATCCACGGGATGTACCGCTCCAGTCCCCGCTCCTTGAGCAGTCTGATGCCGGCGGGGAAGAAAAACCCCATCGCGAAGCCAGGCGGCACAACAAGCACTAAAGTAGTAATCACCCGTAATGTCAAACTCAGTCCCAGCAATTGTTCCAGTAACGGCGATAGAAACAGGGCATAAACCACGAGCAGGCCGACGACTGAAATCGAAACAACGGCGAGCAATGCTATCGATTTGCTGGTATTGAACCGCCCGCTAAACATACTACCTGTGCCCGCCCCGAGCAGGAGTGAGAACAACACGAGCGATAGTGATAACACAGGTTGTCCCAGGAAGAGTGTAAACTTCTGGATAGTCGATATTTCCACCAGCATAAACCCGGCGCCGATTGCCGTAAAAAACGCCGCAAAGCTGAACAGGTCAGGCCTGCTTACGGATGTTCTCCCCGACCCATTTGCTTTTAGCCGGCGTTTTATGACCATGGGACCCGCGATAACTGCAGACAGCACGAGTACAGAAGGCCAGAAAACATTTGTAACAGGTCCCGGCAATCCCCGGGCGAAGTTATAAAAGAAAGGGCTGTCATCTGTTACCGGGCTGATATCGACACGCTGTTGTGCCAGTGCATCCTCCAGCTGTTCAAATGTCACAAGCCCTTTGCTTACCGCAACCAGGGGACCGTTGAGCATGTTGCATTCATCAAAGCGCGGCGGCGTCACCTCGTGGGGCGGACAACTTTCCACCTTGAGCACCGGCAAGAATGATGAAGCCAGCTCATAGCCGAGTTCATGCAGTGATTTATGGATTGCCTCGGACTCGGCTTTTTGTACCGGGCTCTTTTTCACGACCAGGGTAGGAAATATATGCGCCCCGATGGTATATATCCGGCTGGTGGCGGCAGTGTCATCCAAACCCTGCTGTTCCATTGCCGCGATTGATAGCGAAATTAACCTGAAAATCTCTCCGGGCGTGTGCGCCACAATTATCAGCCTGCCCTCGTCGGTCAGGTGCTCGAGGTAATCGCTGATAGCCTCTGTGGTGAATAAAAAGCTTTCTGTCAATAGATAACCTTCCAGACTGCGGCTGGTCTTGGTGACGGGGATACTGAAAAAGATGATGTCGTACTTGCCTTCATGCCGCTTCAGAAAATTACGGCCGTCTGCCACCACAATTGAAACATCATCTCTTCCGGAATAGATGCCCCCGTTATATTCGTCATAGCCTTTCACGATGTCGACAAGGTCCCGGTTGATTTCAACGGCGGTAATATTGCGGACATTGCCGAGTAAAGCCAGGAGCACGTCCCTCCCCCCGCCGGGTCCGATGAGCAGGGCATTATCCCTTTCGTTCTCGCGCAGGGTGGAGAACGGCAGATAGCCCGGGAAGGTAGTTTTCAGCTCTGCAATCGCCGGGTCTGGGTTATCCGCGTCACCGTTGAAGCGGTACATGGATGTCCCGGCAGTTCCATCGACATACAGGTTCATTGTTTCGGGAGTACTGGCAATGGAAACCAGGTCGGTCCTGCCAAAGGCGCTCCATCGTGTCTCAACAATTTTAGCACCGGCGGAACTATCGGTAACCAGTTTGGACATCTCTTTATCTTCCGACCACCTCGTGGGAATCTCGGTGAGGAAAAACCCACCTGCGCTGGACGCGAACAGGGTGACCGCGATAATACAACTGGTCGCAGGTGCCAATAGATGCTTGAAGTTTCTGCCATTGACCGCAATTGTGACCGTTATTGATGCTATGGATGCTACCACGGCAAGCAAAAGAGCACTGCTGACACCGCCCAGGTTACCGAGCAGGAATATCACCAGCAGTGAACCAAGGGCGGCGCCTGCCAGGTCCGCCGCATAAAGCCGGGAACTGACAGACGGAATGGCAGTGAAAACACCGGCAAAAAAAGCTCCCGCCAGGAAGAACGGGATGAATAGTAAAGCCAGGTATGGAAACACGTTCGCTCCGCCTGTAAAGTTCGGGACTTGCAACATCAGTATGAGGCTCACCGGAATGGAGATAGTATAAAGAGTCGCAAAAAGGGTATACCGCGAAGACGATGCAACTTTACGCAGACCTATGAAATGCATCAGGATGGCACCACCTCCCAGCCCCAGCAGTGCCAGCGAAACGACGATGAAAACGTAGTGATAATAGAGCAGTACGGAGAGGAGCCGGGTAAACGTGATTTCCAGGGCAAGCAGACTCAGGGAAATAAGAAATACTCCCGCCAAGAGCAACCGGCGGTTAAGGCAGGGGGCATCAGTATCTGAACGGGTGGAAGGAGCGCAGGAGCCGGCCTGCTTTTTTCCTCCACCGGTTTTCATACCGCCTCCACAGTCACCGGCCTGCGCTTGACGAGGTATACAATGGCAATTCCCGCAAGAAGAAATATCAGCAAGGAAACAACCTGTGCCTGTTGAAGCCCGAACAGGAATTCAGTTTCCTGCCGTAAAAAGGTCAATGCGAAACGCCCGATGGAATACAGGGAAAGAAAAATGAAGAAGATGACGCCATCCGTGGCGATGTGGCGGCGGAGTTTAAGGACGAGTAAAAGAATGGCGCCATTGATGAGCATTTCGTACACCGGGTAGGGCTGGGTGGGGACGCCAAAATATTCTCCGGGGATGTGAGACGCTGGATTCAGGTAAATAAAACCCCACGGCAGGCTGGTTACCCCGCCGTAAGCATCGCCGTTAATAATGCAAGCAATCCTGCCGATTATCGCCGCGGCAAGCACGCCCGGTACGAAGGTATCTAACAGCTTTCTGAGGGAGATGTGACGCACCTGTGCATATCCCGCGATGGCAATGAGCCCGCCGAGCAGAGCTCCCCAGATAGCAAGACCGCCCTGTTGTATGGCAAATATCCGCCCGAGGTCCTGGGAGTATTCTTCCCAGCGGTCGATTACGTGGAAAAGTCGAGCGCCAATGATGCCGGCGAGGAGCATCCAGGGTGCCAGCCCCCAGATTTCATCCGTAACAATACCCTTA
The DNA here is from genome assembly GCA_030691775.1 of Dehalococcoidia bacterium. Classification (GTDB taxonomy): domain Bacteria; phylum Chloroflexota; class Dehalococcoidia; order Dehalococcoidales; family Fen-1064; genus JAURWL01. Next base: position 1,876 of record JAUYDN010000200.1, on the reverse strand, counting down.
CGCTTCGCCTCCCGTAAGGTAATAGATAACCCCACGATGACGGCGACAACGATGACTAAGCCGTACAGGTTGATGCTGATGCCCCCGAAATGAAGCATCGGGTCGATGTTAATAACAATGCCGCTCATATTTCTCCCCACCCGGAAAAATCGGAAACTGCTCAGCTATCAATATTCAGAACATTTGCAAAAACATTAACCGGGTCTGATAGCTTTTAGCTGATTGCTAACTCAGTGAAGATGACCGCTGTCATCCCCTTCTTTCTTACGCATGAATAGCATCATCAGTACATGAGTCAGCGGACATATCAGGACCAGTCCGTATAACAAATAGCTTTCACGCACACCGGTCGCCCAGAGTATCCCGATAACCACCAGCGGCACCAGACAGCAAGCCACCATGATTATCATGTGCAGGTTGTGCTTTTTCCGCGGCGAAGTACCCGATTCCATTGTTACCTCTGTTTACGTACTTTGTCGATGAATCTTTCACTATCTATGATTGCAAAATGAAATTAAAATTCAATGAGAAAAACGGTAGAGCGAGATTAGACTTGGGGATTGGGTTGCAGATTCGGGGGTAAAAAGAGGATTGCAGGCACCAGCAACAGGTTATTACGTAGAGCATTAAGTAGATTACATCTTGTAGGGTGGGTTAGTCCGGTTTCAAGAGGTGTCGGCTTTCAAATTTCGAGAGGACGTAACCCACCACAAATCGTCTTATGCAAACATGTTTATGCTCCGAGTAGTAATATACCACCGATTAAGGGCGGAGGCTCACAATATCGTGCGCGTGCTTACTTCCGGGTAAACCTTTCCACCACTTCCACCAGCTCGTTCACGTGCTCGTCACTATTCTGGTTTGTCGCCAGGGCATTGCGGACACAGCCTTTGATGTGGTCTTTCATAATGATATTGGAGACCTTTTGCGTGGCAGCGATGATAGAAGAGAGCTGGTTGAGAATGTCTACGCAATATTTATCTTCTTCAACCATTTTCTGAATGCCCTTGAGCTGGCCCTCCATCCTCCTCAGGCGGACCAGAATTTCCCGCTTGTCTTTTTCGTAGGAAGACATTTCCCTTGAACCTCCTGTGCTTCAATAATGCCTATGGGGGGCATCATTACTAAGTGTAAGGAAAATTGCTTCAGGTGTCAAACTACACCATTACAGAGGTTGTTTATTATTGTCATTCTCGGGCTTGACCCGGGAATCCAGTCGCCGACCCATCCCTAGATTCCAGCCTTCGCTGGAATGACAGAGTGTGTTGTTAAATACGCTCACCATTACAAGCACTTGACAAGTCAGTATAAGATAAAGTATATTCTATTCTAGATGCCCTATGGGGGGATATGGCATACGATAAGTTGTAATCGATTGTTACGAAGCATAAGATAGACGTAAAGTAAACGATTAGCGGAGGTTAATTATGCCAATTGACCCAATCTGCAAAATGAAAGTAGACGAGAGCACGCCGTTTAAGACGGAACTAGGGGGGCGGATGTACTATTTCTGCGCCCAGGACTGTCTACAGACATTTATCAGCCCGGAGAAACAACTGAAAAGCATGAAACGCAGGGTCACGGTTGTCCTGACGGGGGTGCTATTGATAGCCTTCCTCAGGGTAGTAGCTCTGTTTGCTCTGGCGGCCGGGGTATCCATCGTGACCTGGGCGCCGATACCCAATCTGCCGTGGTTTACCTGGGGATACTGGCTGTTCATCTTGACCACACCCGTGCAGATTTGGGGCGGCTGGAGCTTCTACAAGGGGGCCTGGACGGCGATTAAGGGAAGAAGAGCGAACATGGACTTCCTTATTGCGCTGGGCACATCCACCGCATATGTCTATAGCCTCATCATACTTTTCTTCCCCGGCTT
>JAUYDN010000187.1 GCA_030691775.1 Dehalococcoidia bacterium | reverse complement strand
AAGGAGTAGTAGAATGTCCTCAGTCTTCTCTCTTCCCAACAGGGTTGCCATCATCACCGGCGGTGGCACGGGCATCGGCGCAGCGATTGCCAGAGAGTTCGCTAGAGCCGGAGCGAAGGTCACCCTCGCCAGCCGCAAGGTCGAAAACCTGGAAAAGGTCGCCGCGGAAATCAAAGCCGCCGGCGGTGAAGCGCTCGTCGTCCCGACCGATGTCCGCGTGCCGGAGCAGGTCAACGATATGGTCAAAAAGACCGTCGAGAAGTTCGGCAGGCTGGACATCATCGTGAACAACGCCGGTGCCGGCTTCCCGGTCAAGGTCGAGGAGCTTTCCCCCAACGGCTGGGATGTCATCATCAACATCGACCTCAAGGGTGTGTTCCTGGGCAGCGTCGCCGCCGCCAGGGTGATGATACCGCAGAAATACGGCAAGATTATCAATGTCTCCTCGGTGGCAGGTCTGAACGGCAGTCCGCGCATGGCGCATTACGGCGCGGCAAAAGCCGGGGTCATCAATTTCACCCGCACCTGCAGTGTCGAGTGGGCGCCGCACAATATTAATGTAAACTGCATAGCGCCCGGTATGATAGAGACCGAGGGTGTCCGCGCCCAGGCGATTCTCACCACGCCCAAAGCCGGCGAGACACCAGAAGTACCGCGCCTCAACCAGCCGGGCAGGGTCGAGGATGTGGCTTATCTTGCCCTGTTCCTCGCCTCGGATGCCAGCCAGCATATTACCGGTGAGACAATCCCGATAAGAGGAGCCACGAGATAAAGTAACAAACATCAAGATACAAACTGCAAGACTCCGCCACTTTCCCCCTCACGTCATTGCGAGGAATGAAATGACGCGGCAATCTCCGGGAGAAATTGGGAAGCGTGCTGGATTCCAGTCGGAGTTTACCCCGTGCCACGACACGGGGCGGGAATGACAAACAGTATGAAGGAGGCTTTTCTATGGGCACTCTGGATGGCAAGGTAATCATCATCACGGGGGGCGGTACGGGGTTGGGCAGGTCGATGGCGCTGTGCCTAGCAGCGGAAGGCGCGGATATCGTCGTCGCGGCGAGGCGGAAAGAACCGCTCGAAGAGACCGCGAGAGGCATCCGCAAGCTCGGCAGGAAGGCACTGGTCGTTCCCACCGATGTCACGGACCCTACCCAATGCAACGCCCTCATCGAAAAGACGCTGGCGGAGATGGGCAAAATCGATGTGCTCATCAATAACGCCGGCATCGTGCGCGGGGAGAGACGGGTACCGCTCTGGGAAATTACCGACGAGTCCTGGCACACGGGCATCGATGTCAACCTTTCGAGCGTGTTTTACTGCAGTCGCGCCGTGAGCAAGTACTTCGCGGACAAAAAGAGCGGCAAGATTATCAATGTGGCTTCAGGGGAGGGCTTCCGCGGACAGCGTGACAGCTACATGTACAACACCGCAAAAGCCGGCGTCGTTAACCTTACCCGTGTCATGGCAATGAGCCTCGCCGAGTACAACATCCGCGTCAACTGCATCGTGCCCGGGTTCGTGGATACTTTCGAGTACCAGCCGGAGGAGTACCAGCAGGCGATGGCTCAGCTCCGTGCTACCGGAGGTACCCGGCGACTGTTCATCCCCATCGGGCATACGGGCAAGCCGGACGACATCGGCTACCTGGCGTTGTTCCTGTGCTCGGACGCCTCGGACTATGTTACAGCCACTCCGTTTATCTGCGATGGCGGCGGGCTGACAGGAGGGTTCGCTACCACGGGATACGCGCCCGTAGTCTCGCTGAAGGAGGCATTAGCATGACAGCCAAAGCATTTGAATTGAAGGGGAAAACCGCCCTCGTTACCGGGGATAGCAAGTTCTGGCTGAAGCCTATCGTGACGGCGCTCGCGGAGGCTGGTGCGGATATCGCCGTCGCCGCCGGGCAAACGCACAAGTTGGAGGATGCCGTCGAAATCGCGAAAAGCACGGGCCGCAAAGCCCTCGCAGTCCCCACGGATATCACCAGCGGCGCGCAGGTGAAAAAAGCCGTCGACCGCGTTATCGGCGAGTTCGGCAGAATCGATATCCTGGTGAACGCCAGCGATGTGAATCTGTTCCAGCCGTTCTGCGATATCAAGGACACGGAGTGGGACAGGGTGATGGACTACAATTTCAACTCCGCGATGCATTTCTGCCGGGCGGCGGGCAGGCAGATGGTCATCCAGAAGAAGGGCAGGATTATCAATGTTATCTCCGGACTGGCGGAGCGCGGTCATGCCAACGGCACGGCATATTGCGTCTCGATGGGCGCGGTGTTGCAGTTGACCAAGGCGCTGGCGCTAGAATGGGCATTGACGGGCGTGACGGTGAATGCCATCGGCACGGGGTGGTTCACGGAGAACGGCTCCGCCGCGGACGAGGCGATTGCGCGCTACATCCCGGCGAAGCGCTATGGCAAACCCTACGAGATTGGAAGCCTCGTGGTGTACCTCGCCTCGGACGTAACGGACTTCACGACGGGTCAGTTCATGTATGTGGACGGCGGCTTGATGGCGCACGCGTAGAATGAGTTGGTTGTGAAGAGTAATAAAGCCCCCGAATCCCGGTGAGGGAGGAGGGGTTGTTTTTTACAGGTTTTATCTATAACTACAATGAGCGCATGATATTGCCATGGACTGGCAAGTAATCTTCTACACGGACAAAGAAGGGAATGAACCTGTTAAAGAATTCATTCTGGCACAGCCGGATGGAGCAATCGCGGAAATAATTCATGTATTCAAATTATTAAGGGTCTTCAATATACGTCTGGGCATGCCTTACGTACGGAAAATAGATAAGTCCGGTCTGAGGGAACTCAGGATAAAGCATAGTTCAAACATCTACCGTATCTTCTTTTTTACATACGTTGGACAAAAATTAGTGTTATTGCATGCAATTCTCAAGAAAACAGAGAAAACGCCACAGAGAGAAATAGAGACAGCTATTCAGAGGATGAATGATTATCTATCACGGTATTGACAATATAACATACTCGTTATATTATGAAGATACCAATTAAAATGAGTGGTGAGATGGTCAATAAAAAGGCAACACAGTACGAAGAATTCGAAGCGGAACTACTGCAACGCCCAGGTGTTCTCAGGGAATACGAGGCGTTAAAACCTAAATATGCAATGATACAGAGCATTATTGAGCGCAGAAACCAGTTGCGCATGAGTCAGACCGAGTTAGCTAAAGCAATTGGGACAAAGCAACCAGCCATATCAAGATTAGAAAAAGGCGATACTAACACCACACTTCGCACTTTTTTCAAGGTTGCGGATGCGCTGGATTTAGATATTTCTTTCCATGCCAG
>JAUYDN010000155.1 GCA_030691775.1 Dehalococcoidia bacterium | reverse complement strand
TGCCGTTCCGGTACGTGATGTACCACGCCTATCAGCTCTCCGGCTTTATCAGCCAGCAGTTGGCGGCATTTCTGCAATCGCGCGGGCACAAAGCTCAATCCCTTTCCCCTAACGGCGTTTACCGCCCGGATTCAAAACCCGGTTTTCTGGTGCCCGATTTCTCCCACCGCTATGCGGCACTGGCTTCCGGCCTGGCGGTGCAGGGTTGGAGCGGCAATGTGCTCACGCCGGGGCACCATGCGGCGGCTTTCTACGGGTCGGTTATCACGGACGCGGAACTTGAGCCAGACGACCCTTCCGATGAGCAGGTCTGTGATAAATGCAAGCTGTGCACCACAGTATGTCCGCCGCAATTTTTCCTGGCAAAAGAAACCCAAACGGTGACACTCGGCGGGCGTGAGTACACCAGCGGGAAGAAACGGAGTCACCAGCGCTGTGGCATTTCTTGCGGAGGTTTCGCGGGGTTAAGTAAAGATGGTAAATGGGGTTCATGGTCGACCGGTCCCCTGCACACCCCGGACGATGATGCCGAGTTACCCGAGATGGGGCGGAAAGCCATGGCAGACCCGGCAAATGCCCACATTATACCGCACATCTATCCCAGAATCGTCGATGCAGACAAAGGACCCGGCGTATTGCGGCGCCGCCAAATAGATACGAACCCCACCTGCTGTAACTGCCTGCTCGTTTGCTCGGGACCGAGGGAATGGCGGGAAAATCTTGTCAAACTGCTCCACTGCTCCGGCACCGTCGTCTGGGAGGACAACCAGGAAGTGGTGAAGGGTAGAGACAGGGAAAAGTCGGATGCCCTGGTACACGAGCTCAAGCGGATGTACGTCGAGGTGATTCAACCGCATACGTAAGTTCTTCCCTACCCTTTGTGTAGGGGGGCGTTGCTCCAAATGTCATTCTGAGGAGTCCGACTCCGTCGGACGAACGAAGAATCTCCGACACTACTCAGTAGGCAGGGTGAGGGTGGTTTTGAAAGAACTTGGGTTACTTGCTAACAGAAGCCATCGGCTTTGACTTCTGGATACCAGCCGGAGTTTACCCCCGTTCTGATACGGGGCTGGTATGACAAATTGAAGGAAAGGTGGTAATAATGAGTAGACTGGACAAACGCGTTGCCTTCGGGCAGGTACTGGGAAGCCGTAAGGATGAAGAATGCACCCCGGATATTGTCATGGTCGGTGGATTTGGCAACACCGGCATTATCTTCACCGAAGAAGGAGTGGTCGTGGTTGACACCGCGCCGATGAGTATTGCCCGCGTGGTTGAGGTCATCCGGGCGCGGACAGACAAGCCAATCCATACCATTATTTACACTCACGGGCAGGGCGACCACGCCTGGGCGGCGGCGCCACTGCTCGAAGACGCCGTAAAGAGAGGGCATCCCCGCCCGCGCGTCATCGCCCAGGAGGCATTGCTGGCAAGATTCGCCCGCTATAAGGAGCTCGCGCGGCAGAACCGCTTTATCAACAATATCCAGGGCGGGCGTACCTATGTCCGTCCCCAGCCCGGCGATAAGTTCATGCCCGATAATGTTGTCTACCCGGATATAACTTACCGGGACGCCATGCAGTTCCGACTGGGCGGTCTCACGTTTGAGCTATACCATTACATGGGCGAGACGGATGACGGCACCTGGGTCTGGATTCCGGAGCGGAAGACTGCTATCACCGGCGACCTGAACGTGGGCTGTCCGAATATCGGCAACCCTTTCAAGGTGCAACGGTACGAGGTGGAGTGGGCGGAAGCTCTGGAGCAGGTGGCGGAAAAAAACCCCGACTACCTGATTCCGGGGCATGGTGTTGTACTTCGTGGCCAAGGCATACAGGAGGCCTGCCTGGTCACAGCCAAATACCTCCGTTACCTGCATAACGAGGTCGTGAAGCTCCTGAACGAGGGGTGCTGGATTGAAGAAATTCTCGAACGCGTCAGCATCCCGGACGAGCTGGCGAAACACCCTTATCTGCCGCCCATCTACGGCTGTCCCACCTATATCATCCACGGTATTCACCGCCGTTACGCAGGCTGGTTCAACGGCAATCCTGGCGAGCTATTCCCGGCAAAACGGAGAGACATTGCGGCGGAAGTGGTAAAGCTGAGCAATGCCGACAGCATCCTCAAACGGGCAAAAGAACTGCAGAAACAGGGTAATGTGCAACTTGCGCTTCACCTAGCGGACTTCGTCGTTTATGGTTCGGCAGATGCCGTTGCCCGGAAAGAGGCGTTCCAGCTCAAAGCCGCCCTGCTGGATGAGAAAGCAGACAAGGAATACAACACCATCGCCAAGAACATTTTCCTGGTCGGGGCACAGAAAGCAGAGGATGAAGCACAAGAGCAATAACCAAATAACAAGGCTTGTCCTGAACTTGATTCAGGATACAATAACCAGGCAATAATCAACTACTAAATTCAAATTATCAGGATACGGAGGAATAATTATGGGCAAACTTACAGAAGCCGCCAAACAGGCAATCGGGCAAATAAGGCCGTCACTGGTGGCAACCGCAAGCAAGTCCGGCAAACCGAATGTCTCCGCTAAAGGCTCACTGCGCGTATTGGACGATGACCACGTGATATTCGCGGATGTTAACTCGCCGCGCACGGTGGCGAATATCAAGGAGAACCCGCAGGTTGCCATCATCTGTCTTGACGCGGCACAGAGAAAATCC
>JAUYDN010000106.1 GCA_030691775.1 Dehalococcoidia bacterium | reverse complement strand
TTATCCCCCTTTGAAAAGGGGGATACAGGGGGTTTTGAAATCCCTCTCAATCTCCCCCGTATCTTGTACGGGGCAGGCTCTTTGCGAAAGGGAGAGGTTCAGGTTTTCGGAGTCCATCTTATTATGAGACTCTCAGTAATTACTATTTACCGTGAACTATTGAAAGTATGACAAGGAACTCTTTCCCACAACCCATAACCCGGCAAGAAGAAGTAGAAGCGAAACAAAAGACCCGTCGGGTCCTGAAAGGCTTCACAAAAAAACGGGCTAACCTTATTCCCATTCTCCAGGCTGTCCAGCGTAAACTTGGTTATTTACCCCGTATTGCCATGGCGGAAATTGCCATTTTTCTGGACATCCCCTCAGTAGATGTGTATGAAGTCGTGACGTTCTATAACCAGTTCCGGCTCAATCCACCGGGCAAGCATTCCGTCCGCGTCTGCCTGGGCACCGCCTGTCACATGAAAGGTGGCTATATTACCCTGGATGCCTGGGAGAGGCGGTTAAAAATTAAACGGGGGGATACCACCCCTGACCGCGAGTTTGACCTGGATACGGTGGCATGCGTGGGATGTTGTACCATGGCCCCGGTGACCGTGGTCGATGAGAAGCCGGAGGCTAAAGTCGAACCGACCAAAGTGGACGGTCTCCTGCTCGCCTTCGAGCGTGAGAAACAGCAGACATCGGAAAAGCCTCAATAGTAATATCAGCGTTCCTCCCCCTTTCGCAAAGGGGGATCGAGGGGAATTTTCAAATTAACGTCAAATCCGGTAAGAAAACCAGTATTCAGAATTCATCTATCTCTCCTTTGCGCCAAGGAGTACCAGAGGGGAGTTTAAGCACTACGTTCGCAAGCCTGCAAAAAAATGCTCTGGCAAGGTGGCAACAGGAGAGAAGTAGTGCCAAGCCCGTAATCACGGTGGGTACGGCTACCTGCGGCCGCGCCGCCGGCGCCCTGGATGTAGTGCAGGCATTCCAGGATGAACTGGAACGTCACGGCATCGATTGCCCCGTCATCGAGGTTGGTTGTATGGGGCACTGCTACGCGGAGCCGCTGGTGGTAATCAGTAAACCGTTTCGTCCTCCAATCTGCTACAGCCGGGTCAATCCGGTCATCGCCCAGCGACTGGTGAGAGAATACATCCTCGGTGATGACCCTTGCCTGGAATTCGTGCTCGGTGCGCTGGAACCGAATGACCTCATCCCCAGTTTCCAGGACTTCCCCCGCGCGGCATATGAGCAGAAGTTACTCCTCAAAAACTGCGGTCATATCAACCCTCTCGATATCGACCATTACATTGCCAACGGCGGTTACACCGCGCTGGTAAAGGCGCTTCAGTCACCACCCGCTCACATTATCAGTGAAATCAAGAAATCCGGCTTGCGCGGACGCGGTGGCGCGGGGTTCTCCACCGGGGAAAAATGGGAAGTCTGCAACGGTGCGCAGGGTAGGCCGAAATATGTCATCTGCAACGGTGACGAAGGCGACCCGGGCGCTTTTATGGACCGCTCCATCCTGGAAAGCGACCCGCACTCCGTGCTCGAGGGGATGGTCATCGCCGCTTACGCGGTTGGGGCGCGCTACGGCTATCTCTATATCCGCGCCGAATACCCGCTGGCGGTAGAACACACCCGGATTGCGCTCGCGCAGGCGAGAAAGTACAACCTGCTGGGCAAGCATATCCTGGGTAGCGATTTCAGCTTCGATGTGACGCTTTTCGAAGGGTCCGGCGCATTTGTTTGCGGGGAAGAAACCGCGCTCATTTCATCACTGGAAGGCAAGAGCGGGATGCCCCGCCACCGCCCCCCTTATCCCGCTGTCTCCGGACTGAACGGAAAACCGACGGTTATCAACAACGTCAAGACACTGGCAAGCGTGCCACACATTATTAACAGGGGCGCCGACTGGTTTGCCGGCATCGGTACGGAGACGAGTAAGGGCACGGCGGTCTTCGCGCTTGCAGGCAAGATTGTCAGCACCGGGCTGATAGAGGTGCCGATGGGCACCACCCTGCGGCAGGTTATCTTCGATGTCGGTAGTGGCATTCCAAACAACAAAAACTTCAAAGCCGTGCAAATCGGCGGTCCCTCCGGCGGTTGCCTGCCGGAATCGTCGCTCGATTTGCCGGTCGATTTCAATTCGCTGACCGGAGCCGGTGCGATGATGGGCAGCGGTGGTATGGTCGTTCTCGATGAGGACGACTGCATGGTTGAAATCGCGCGTTATTTCCTGGAGTTCACACAGAGGGAGTCTTGCGGTAAGTGCACTTTCTGCCGCCTCGGTACCCGCCAGATGCTCTCCATTCTCGATGATATTACCAAAGGCAAGGGCAAGCTGAAAAACCTGGAGACACTGGAGCGGCTGGCGGAGGATGTTAAAGCCGGTTCTCTATGCGGGCTGGGCAAGACGGCGCCCAATCCTATCCTGACCACCCTGCGCTATTTCCGTAACGAATACATCGCCCACATCGTGGAGAAACGGTGCCCGTCACTGATGTGCAGGGACCTGCTCACCTACTACATCCTGCCGGACAAATGCGAGCGCAGTTGTGACGCCTGCGTGGGGTCCTGCGCCGTGGAAGCCATCACTCCCAATAAACAGCGCATCAAGGTTATCGACCAGGACAAGTGCACCAAGTGCGATATGTGCCGGGTAGCGTGTCCGGTGCAATACAATGCCGTGGTCAAGCTCTCACCGCCGCAGAAAGTACCGGTAGCGAGTAAATAAGATGAACCAGGTCACACTCACCATTAATGGCATTCGAATAACCGCTCCGGAGGGGGAAAAGCTCCTCTGGGCGGCGCTGGACAATGGCATCTATATTCCCAACCTGTGCGGACTAAAGGAAAATACGGAACCGCTCGCCGCCTGCCGGTTGTGTTTTGTTGAAATCCAGGGGAGAAATAAGCCCGTCACCGCCTGCACCGAAACCGTCACCGAGCGGATGGTCGTCGACACGAAAGGAGAGCAATGTCTCCGTCTGGCAAAGAGTGGCTTTGAGCTGTTGATGGCATCGCACGCGCTGGATTGCGGTCATTGCCTGAAGAACAGGAATTGCGAATTACAGCGGATTGCCCACCACCTGCGGGTGAGTCTGAAACCCCGCATCCTGCGCAAGATACTGCGTGACCTGCCCGTGGACGACAGCCACCCTGCCTTCATCTACGACCCGAATAAGTGCGTGCTGTGCGGCCGGTGCATATGGGTATGCCGGAACCATGTCAAATCCGGTGTATTCGGCTTTGCCCACCGTGGTTTCCAGAGACGAGTTACAACCTTCGGGGATGAACCGATGGGCAGGTCGGACTGTGACGGCTGTCTGGAATGTGTCCGCGTCTGCCCGACAGGGGCGCTGGTGGAGAGGGGAGCGGTACCCAGGCTTGGGCGCACGGAGCCCGTTTATTAGCGGTGCTCGTTAAGAACATCTAATTGTACCTTCTTTACCGGACAAACCAGAACCAACGGGCACTAATTGTAGGGCGACACTCGTGGTCACCGAGGGCGAGGTCAAGCCTCGCCCCTACAAGGACAATTCGTAATCCCTGAAAACGAAAGCGGGCACTATCTTGCGATAATGCCCACCCTCAAAACCTTGAACTGGTAACGGGTTACTTGCCGATGCGGAACATCTTGGTGCTACAGGAAGGACAAACGCCCTGGGTCGCGGGTTTGCCATTCTTCATGGTGATGGCTTTCGCGTTCTTCATTTCCTTCTTAGCGCGGCACTTGACGCAATACGCCTGCATTCAGTATTCCCTCCTTTTCTGTATTTGAGTTTGATTCTAAAGCAAGATACGCACGCTTGTCAATAGTTTTGAGCGTGTTTTAGACACAATTCAAAAATTTTTATGAGCGTGAACAGCCTCAACCCAGTACGAACGGACTATACGAACGCTAAAAATAGCTTCCTTGAAGGCGGACGTGGTATCATTTCTCAAATCCTAAACTCTAAACCTTGTCCCCGCGAAGCATGCCCCGTACTTGTTGCGGGGGCGGGGAACTAAACTCTAATTTACCAGGAGAACGAGAATGGACTACCTTAATGATATCGTTCCCGCCGAGAGACTTCAGGTAAGCAATAAAGCCTTTCCGCCCTATCGTGAAGTCCTTCAGCACTACTCTTTCAGCCAATGCCCGACTCAGGGCGTTTGCCAGTGTCGCCTTATGTGCGACCATTCCCGAACCTGAACGCTTGCCCTCAATATTCAATTGTTCCGTGTTCATCCCCCCTTGGCTTGTCCTGATAATGGGCAAGGCTATCAAGTGCCTTATTATTCGCATTAGCTATCATGTTGGCACAAACCGAATGGTGGCACAGGCGTCCCTGCCTGTGCGGCTTTTCTCCATCAAACCGCCATCATGTTCGCACAACCGAATTACTGTAGCTCTTCGTTTGAGAAGGGCGAGACAAAGCCAGCACGCACGGCTTTCACTGCCGCCTGAGTTCTATCTGAGACGCCTAGCTTTGACAGGATAGTCTGCACGTGTTTCTTGGCGGTATCCTCACTGATGGAGAGTGTACGCCCTATTTCCTTGTTGCTCTGTCCCTGTACTACTAATCGCAGTACGTCACACTCCCGAGGCGTCAGGCCGTTTGGTGATGTGGCACTTATATGTTTCCCCTTGGATTCGTCACCGGCCGCATCAGCCAAGCTCAGCATGGCTTCGCGCAACAGGGCGGTTTTGATGAGCATGCCACCGCTCTTGACCGCTCGGATGGTGTGAATAAGGAGGTCTTTTGAGGCGTCCTTGAGCAGGTAGCCGCCAGCGCCAGCCCTAACCGCATCCACAACGTAGGCATCATTGTCGTATATGGTGAGGACGATAACCAAGGTGGAAGGAAGCTGGCTCTTAATGCGGCGGGTCGCTTCTAGTCCATCCATCTTGGGCATGCGGAGGTCCATCAGGACCACATCGGGCCGCTGCTCGTTGGCTTTCTCCACGGCCTGGAGGCCATCGGCTGCTTCTTCTAATATAACCTCGATGTCCGGAGCGGTGGACAACATGATGCGAAGGCCCTCGCGCACCACAGGGTGGTCATCTGCCAGAAGCACCTTTATCTTATCCATGCTTCCCCTTAGTAATGACCGCAGGTACCTCTATGCGTACTGTGGTTCCCTCACCGGGAGTGCTCTGAATGTCACAAGCTCCCTGCAAAAGTTCTGCCCGCCTGCGCATGCTGAGCAGCCCGGTGCCTCGCCTTCGCGACATATCCTGGGGGTTATAGTTAAACCCAACACCCCAATCTCTTACCTCGACCTCCACCCGCTCATCCGCTGAGCTTATCCTGACGCGGACGTGCTTGGTATCAGCATGTTTTCTGGCATTCGTGATAGCCTCGTGGATGATTCGATATAACCCTGTCTCGACATCTCGGGGAAGCCTGATGGCGTCTGTCTTAAAGTCCACTTTCCATCCCGTTTCCTGCTCCAATTGCCGCATCTCCTGGCGGAGCGTGGCCACAAGGCCGAGGTCCCTCAGAGTCGCTGGCTGGAGGCTATTGATAACCTCCCTGGATTCCTGGATAGCCTGCTTTGTCAAGGCGCTTGCCCTGAGCAGCAATTGCCTGGCAGGCGTGCCTTCGAGTAACGTGGTTTCCAAAGTCTGAAGATACTGGAAAGCCGAAGCCAAAGTCTGGGCCACCCCATCGTGAACTTCGAGGCAGATGCGCTCCCTCTCTGCTTCTTGAGCGTCAAGGGTGTCCCTGACGAGGTCCCGCACCTGCTCTTCTTTATTACGGAGCTCTCTCTGAAGGGATTCAATCTCCGAGGGGACACCCGTTAACTTCGGTTTCAAAGTTTCCTTAACAGCCTGGTTAGCTTGTCCATTCTGTGGCATCTCAACCTCCCGAGTTATCCGTCCGAGCCCCCTGGTGTGACCCATTAGAGTTAACCCATTTGGGTAGGGACCCACCCCCCCTACAAAATCGTGACAGATGACGAATCAAATAATATATTACCCGAAAGGGTATTGTCAAGTAGCACGAAAAGTGTTTTAATAATGCCTGCTGGCAGTATAGGGTAGAAAGGGATCCCCTGCCCGCTGCGGCTGGTAAAAATATTAGAAAAGGAGGAGTCAACTAAAATGGCTGTTGAAAAAGCAATTGCATCGTCCAGTCTAGCAGAAGTGGTTGACCGGATTCTGGACAAAGGGGTGGTGGTAGATGCCTGGGTGCGTGTCAGCCTGGTCGGAATCGAGATACTGGCTATCGAGGCCAGGATTGTGGTGGCTAGCGTGGACACCTTTTTAAAGTAT
>JAUYDN010000094.1 GCA_030691775.1 Dehalococcoidia bacterium | reverse complement strand
CATCCCGATATCATCAGGATGAATCGGGAGGCGAAGCAATCTCTGCCTCAGAAAGGGAGCGCCATCAACGATAGATTGCCGCGTCGCTTCGCTTCTCGCAAAGACAAATTACGCCATAATATCTATTGCGTTAGTATTAATCACAATCCCGACCCTACCGCCAGATTTCCTCTTTGTGAAACGCCTCTGCGTACTGGTAGCCGGTGCCGGCGGCCGTCTTATAGCGTTCCCGTATTCTTTTCTCCAGCTCCTCGACGTCGAACTGGCTTTTGTGGCATTTAAGCGCGGCAATCTTTAAATCGAAGGTTTCGGAAATATCTTCACGGAGGTTGATATCCGGCGAGCCCCACAGCAGGACTTCTTTTACCTTATGGGGAAGATAACCCTGCTCGTAGAGGTCGGGGTAGGCAAGCATATCACGCGCGTAGGGGAAAACGGCATCCAGAGTCACCTGCCCGGTGATGCGGTGGTCGCGGTGCCAGATGTACCGGCGGTACGGGTCGCAGGTTGCCACCACAGTGGGGCGGAAATAGCGTATTTGCTTCACCACGTCTTTGCGGAACTCCGGCGTATCGTCGATCCCCTGGTCGGGGTAGCGCAAGAAGACCACGTCACGCACGCCCAGCACCTTTGCGGCGGCTAACTGCTCTACTTCCCTGATTTCCGCCAGCTTCACGGAATTAAGACTCGGGTCGCTGGTACCTTTATCGCCATTGGTGCAGATAACATACGCTACTGGTTTGCCCGCGCGCACCCATTTCGCGGCGGTACCGGCGATGCCAAACTCGGCGTCATCGGGGTGTGGTGCAACTACCAGGCAATAGACCGGCTCCGGTAAAGTAATCACTATCCTCTCACTCTCATGGTTTTTATTTCAGAACACCCAGTTTCCGGCACTCGCGCAGGGTTTCCCGCGCGATTCTTTCCCAGCTAAACCCGGAGACCGTCGCGCGTATAACCTCGCGTGTACCGAATCCGTGCCGTTCGAAGGCGAGCGACAGGGCGCCCGCGAGATGCTCCGCGGAATTATCCGGCACGATGTAGCCGCTGACTCCCGGTTGAATAATGGTATCCAGGTCGCCTACACCAGTAGCGATAACCGGCGTCCCGCAGGCAAGCGCTTCCAGCGCCACCATCCCGAAACTCTCGTGGTAGGAAGGCAGGACGAATACGTCGGCGGCGCTATAATAGTCGGGTAGCTGTTCCTGCGGTACCGGTTCCAGGAAGTTAACTTTCTTATCGACTCCGATTTTCTCTGCCAGTGCCTTCAAACGGTTGATTTCATCGCGACTATACCCGTCACCGCCAACGATATACAGCTTCAGGTCGGGGATATTTAAAAGGCTGATGGCTTCCACTAACCGGTCTAAGCCCTTGATGGTTTCAATTCTACCCACGAAGAGGATTACTTTCCCTTCGATACCAAGTTGTTTGCGTGCGGAAGTTTTATCTACCGGTTTGAATAACTCGAGGTTGACGCCGCAGGGGATAATAGCGATGTTCTCGCCGCAAGCCCCGTACTCACTGCACATTATTTTTCTCTCGCGCGCGGTGGAGGCAACAATAGAGTCGGATGAATTGAGCAGGAGCCTCTCCGTTTCGATGCGCAGGTCCGATTCTTCCTCTCCGATGCCCAGCGAGTTCTTGACGATTCCCAGGGTGTGGAACATCGTCATATGCGGCACCCGCCACCAGCTCTGTAATAGTTTACCTACCAGCCCGGAAAGCCAGTAGTGACTGTAGATGAGGTCATAGCTGGAACCATCCGCTTTTCTGAAATTATCCAGGTTGCAGACGAAATCAGCGAGATACGGGTACAGTGTTTGCTTGTCCACGCTCTCACCGTTGCCTGATTTGATATGGATGAGCCGCGCGTTACTGGCAAGCTCGATGATTTCCGGGTGCTGGTTTTCGTGGCGGTGGGTGAAGATATCGACCGTATGACCCTGTCGACCCAAGACCCCTGCCAGTTCGCGGACGTAGACATTCATCCCGCCGGTATCTTTCCCGCCTAATTTGCCGAGGGGACAGGAGTGAACACTGAGGACGGCGAGTTTCAACTGAGTACTCTCTCCCGCATTACGATACGGCATTTCTGGAGCGGCACTTCTTTGCCACCGAGGTGGTATTTGTAGCGCTCCTCACCTTTAAGGAAGCTGAATTTCTTTCTGCCGCGCTCAATTGAGTCTTTGATGAGGAGTGCTTTGGAGAGTATACCTACACTCAACTGGCTTTTAGCGGGGTCGAAGCCGCTATTGTAAAGGTAAACAGTGCCGTTATAATCGAAGGCAAAAACCGAGGCAACCGGTGCACTATCAAGCTCAAGAATACCTCCACGGAGCAAGCCCTCCTCTACCATCGTTAACGCCAGGTCGCGGAAATAGCGCTCCATCTGGTCCGTGAGGAAAATGGCTTTGGCATTCCGGCTCGCAACGAACATCTTCAGGAAAATCTCAAGAAAACCCGGCACGGCGGTTTTGTCCGTGACATATTTATAGCTTATCTTGCCGGCTTCCTCCAGCCGCCGCAGTTTCCGGCGTACTTCGTGGCGCTGTTTGGCATCCAGGCTTTGCAGGTATTCATCCCACGTACCCGGCAGGTCTTTCTCCAGCGAAAATTCGTCCATCTGGCATTCGGTATCGTAGCCTTGTTCTAACGCCAGCGCCGTCAGGCGGGACATCCGCGGTGAGTCCAATCTGAAGGTGCCCGGTTCTAAAGCGCTCACCCCGGCGTTTTTTAAGTAGTCGAACAGGGAATGAAAGAACTCCGTTTCCTGCCCCGGCGTGACGATGAAGTCAACGTAATCACAAACATCGGGACTGCCGATGAGGGCGGCGGTATCGTTTTTTATCAAAAGGGGAGCGATGCCGGTGACGCTTTCGTGTTGCTTCGTCACGAAAATTCTGGCTTCGCTGACGGGTGAAAAATTCCTTTGCCAGACCTTGAGCCACGGCGGTATTACAAAGAGTGGTTCCCAGCTAATCTCATCCCGGTTTTCCCGCCAGTAACCTTCGAGCCAGTCGAGACTTTCGATGCTGTAGTTGAGGTTCATCTGTAAACAGTCTAACACTTTCGTAAAAAGACAAGCAAACAAGTGGAGCTTTCAGCAATCAGCATTTAGCTTTCGGCGGAGAAACCCGCGAATATCACCATGAAAACAGCCTCTCCTGTCGTTACCCCGAAAATGGGCTCTATCTTGTCATTCTGGAGGAGTCCCGATCCTCTTAAACTTTATCGGGATGACAGCTTGCCCTGAGCGAAGCCGAAGGGAAGAATCTGGTGGCGGGGGTAAATCGCCCCTCCCTGAGATTCTTCGCGGAGTTCACCCTGAGCGATTACGAAGGGCTCCAGAATGACACCTCCATTTTCATTTTTCGTGTGTGGCGCCAAGGCGCCATGACAAATTGTTATGAAAAATAACAACCAATCGCATTCTGTCATTCTGGAGGAATCAGCCCCCCAACATTCCCGAAGAGCTTGCCCCGTATGAGCGACTTCATCGCCATCCCGATTCAGTCGGGACTGGCTTTGCCTCAAATGTCATTCTGAGTCCCGATGTTTCGGTAAGAAGCATCGGAAGAACGAAGAATCTCCAGCACCTACTCAGTAGGCACGGAGACCCTTCGCTACGCTCAGGGTGACAAGGATGCATTGGAGTTTTAGGGCAACGCCGTCGGGACTTGATACGGGGACCCTGAGCGGCCGGTCCTGAACGGAGTTGAAGGAAGCCGAAGGGAAGAATCTCAGGGTGGGGATAGGCGGAGCCAGTATCTTACCACGAGAGTCGGCTAGCCAGTATATGAGCTTCCCGCGAAACAGATAAAACCCTCACAATTTCCCCCGTATCAAGTACGGGGCAAGCTCCGAGCGGGAATCCAAATTACCACCAAACTCGTAAACGTAGTATTGCCGTTTTACGGACACAGATGGTGACACTGGATTCCAGCCGGAGTTTATCCCTTCGGTACACTCAGGGCAAGCTCTGAGCTTGACGAAGGGCTGGAATGACAATCCCTGGTCGGAGGAAGCTATTTTCATGATAATCCTCCATGTCGCTTGCCAGCGACACCACGAAATATGAAAATCGGGGTTGTCATTCTGGAGCGGAGCGAAGAATCTCAGGGAGGGGTAGGCGACCCCATGATTCAACTCCCCTCCTCCAGAATGACAGTAAACGGTAATTTCGGGGTAATGACAATAATAAACAACCTTGAGATATTGAGAATTGAATATTGTTTATAATCGGTATCTTGTATCTTGGAATTTGGGGGTGATAGGTGGATGTGGTAAACTTACTCTTCTTTGATGGTAACCTTGATTAGTTTATCTCCCTGCACGATTTTGTTGAGTATGTCCGTCCCCCGGATAAGCTGACCGAAGACAGCGTGCTTGCCGTTGAGATGAGGCTGGGGAGCATAGGTGATGAAGAACTGACTGCCGTTGGTATTGGGACCGGCGTTCGCCATAGAAAGCGAACCCGTGACGTGGATATGCTTGTTGATTTCGTCATTGAAGCGGTAGCCGGGGCCACCCCTCCCAGAGCCGGTGGGGTCGCCGCCCTGCACCATAAATCCGGGGATGACCCGGTGGAAGGCGGTATTGTCATAAAATCCATCGCGGGCGAGAAAAACGAAATTGTTCACCGTGACCGGTGCGTCTTTAGCGAACAGGTCGAGCACCAGTGTGCCCTTACCTGTCTCCATTGTGGCGGTGTACTTTTTGTTCTTATCGATGACCGTAGCCGGGGGAGCCGAGTAGGTCTTGCTCATTTTACCTCCATATCACTACGATTGTTACCCTGAGTCCCGACTTGTCAGCGAAGGGTCTCCCCGCCTACTGAGTAGTGTCGGAGATTCTTCGTTTGCTTCGCTCCTCAGAATGACATTTTGGTATTTTTTAAGAAACATGAAAACACCAGTATCCAATGGCTGATTCCGAGGGGTTATTTCTCCTGAATGGTGATGGTATTGATTCGAACGTCTACCGTCGGTGAAGAGAGCTCTCCGTTTGCCAGTTTGACGGGGACATCACCGATTTTCTGCACGACATCCGTACCACCGGTGACGATGCCGAAGATGGTGTAGTCTTTCGCCAGTCTGCCGGTAAGGTTCGCCAGGGTGATGAAGAATTGACTGCCGTTGGTGTTGGGTCCCGCGTTCGCCATCGCCAGCGTGCCACCGATGTAATCACGTTTCACCGGCTCGTCGGCGAATTTATATCCCGGACCGCCGGCGCCCGTCCCCGCCGGGTCGCCGCTCTGGATGACGAAGCCCTTGACGACACGGTGGAATTTAACGTTGTTGTAGAAGCCTTCACGCGCCAGGAATACGAAGTTGTTGACCGCGAGCGGCGCGTCTTTCGGGAAAAGCTGGACGGTGATGTCACCATAGTTCGTCTTTATGGTTGCCGTATATTCTTTATTCTGGTCGATTGTCATCGGTGGCGGAGAGGTGTAAGTCTTCGGTTTCGAAGGTGTGGTGGTCTCAGGTGCGGATGCCGTTCTGCCTGAAGTGCCTCCGCAGGATGTCGTTAGCAGGGCGGTAATGGTAATTACGACGCTAATAAAAAACACCAGTCGAATCCACATTTTGAGGCTACTCCTTTTCGTGTTATCTAACAGTATAGGCATACAGTAGAGCATTAAGTAGATTACATCTTGTAGGGTGGGTTAGTCCGGTTTCAAGAGGTGTCGGCTTTCAAATTTCGAGAGGACGTAACCCACCACAAATCGTCTTATGCAAACATGTTTATGCTCCGAGTAGTATCTAACAGTATAGGCATAAAGCGCGTGAACGTCAATGATGTTATAATGGGTTTCAAATTGGCTGGCGCTCAGCTTCTAGCCAGAGAAATCAGGAGGTTAGAAATGGATAATCTTGATATCTGCCGCATGTCAGCCGTCCAGTTGAAGAAAGCCTACAAAGCAAAGAAACTTTCGCCGGTGGAGGTGGTGGAGGCAATACTGGCGCGCATCGAGAAAATTAACCCGAAAATCAACGCCTACTGCACGCTCGTGCCGGAGAGCGCCCGCGCCAGTGCGAAAAAAGCGGAGCGTGTGCTCATGAAGGGCGGACCCGCCGGTGTACTCGAGGGTATCCCGGTCTCGATTAAAGACCTCTCTTTTACCAGGGGTATCCGCACCACGGGTGGCTCCAAAATGTACGAGAACTTTGTGCCGGAACAGGATGCCATCTTCGTGGAGCGGCTGAAAGCGGCCGGGGCGATAATTCTGGGCAAGACCAACACGCCTGAGTTCGGCTGGATTGGCATCACTACGAATCCGGTCTTCGGTGTGTCACGTAATCCCTGGAATACCGACCGCACCACCGGAGGGTCGAGTGGTGGGGCGGCGGCGGCAATGGCGGCCTGTCTCGGTCCGCTAGCGCAGGGTAGCGATGGCGGCGGCAGTATCCGCACCCCTTCCAGTTTTTGCGGTGTGTTCGGACTAAAGCCGACATTCGGAAGGGTGCCGCAATCGCCGGGATTTCCCGGTCTGTGGGAAGGACTATCCTGCACGGGACCTATCACCCGTAGCGTGGCGGATGCCGCCCTGATGCTCGAGGTCATGGCGGGTTACGATGCGCGCTATTTCTACTCCATACCACAGAAAGCGCCGCGCTACTCACCATCGGTGCGGGGCGACCTGAGCCTGAAAGGAATGAAAGTCGCCTGGACACGCGATATGGGCTATGCCACTGTCGAGCCGCAGGTGGCAAGGGCTGTCGAAGCGGCGGCGAAGGTCTTCCGGAAACTCGGATGCATCGTGGAAGAGGCGCACCCGGATGCCGGCGACCCACAACCCGCCTTTTCCACGCAGGTAACCAGCGCGGTGGCAGCCCAGCTATACGACGAGCTACCGAAGTGGGGCGATAAATTCGACCCCGGTTTAAGGGCGATGGTTGAGCGGAGTAAGGACATCCTGGCGCGGGACTACGTAAAGGCGCGGATGAAGCACCTGGAATACTGGGAGAAAATCCGTGTCTTTTTTGACAAGTACGATTTGCTCCTGACGCCCGTACTGGCGGTGCCCGCGTTCCCGGTGGGGATTTACTTTCCAACGGAAATCAACGGTAAAAAAGTTACACCCATTGCCTGGATGCCGTTCACCTATCCGTTCAATATTACAGGACAGCCGGCGGCTTCCGTGCCCTGCGGTTTCACCGATGACGGTCTGCCCATCGGACTGCAGGTGGTGGGGCGGAAGTATGATGAAGCCACCGTGCTGAAAGCCTCGGCGGCGTTTGAAAAAGCGCAACCGTGGGCGGATAAATATCCACCGTTGTGAGAAAATGACAAATGCCAATAACCAACTTTCAATCTCCCCCCTTTACCTCGAAAACCATTAATCGAGGAAAGCTGAAGGGCCGACTGCTGATAGCTGAACGCTGAAAGCTTGATCAACAATGGCCCGCGAAGTAATTCTTATCAATACCAATGTCCTCAAGCCACCGGTCAGTCCGGTGGGACTGGAGTACGTCGCAGAAGCGCTCGTGAAAGCGGGTGTTCCCGTGCGCGCTATCGACCTCCCGTTTGAGCGGGACTGGCGAGCTAGTTTACATAAAGTATTGAAATCCACTGAAGTCCTCTTTGTCGGGGTGTCCGTCAGGAATACGGACGATTGCTCTTTTATCTCCGGAAAATCCTTCCTACCATGGATACGAGACGTTGTTGGAGAAGTAAAGAAGCACACGGATGCACCGGTGTTCCTGGGCGGGGTGGGGTTTTCCATAATGCCTGAGGTTGTGGTGCAGGCGACCGGCGCCGACGGCGGCATCGAATATGACGGCGAGGACGCCATCGTCGCACTGGTAAAAGCGCTTGCATCAGGCACCGATTATGAGTCCATACCGAATGTCGTTTACCGGCAGGGCGACAAAATCATCCGTAACCCGCGTCAAAATGTCGACCTTTCCCGTATTCCTGCACGCCGGCGTAACGTTTTCAACAATAAGCTCTATGAGGTGCAGGGGGCAATGGTCGGCATCGAGACCAAGCGCGGTTGCGGGCAGAAGTGTATCTACTGCGCCGACCCGGTGGCGAAAGGAACCCGTACCCGGTTGCGTCCTCCTCATCTGGTAGCTCAAGAATTCTCGAATCTGATGACGCAGGGCGTTACGTATTTTCACCTCTGCGACCACGAGTTCAACCTGCCCATCAGCCACGCTAAAGAGGTCTGCCAGGCGCTGATTGGGAGCGGGCTGGGGAGCAAAACTCACTGGTATACCTACTGCGCGCCGGTGCCTTTCGACCGTGAACTGGCTTTGCTGATGAAATCGGCGGGATGTAAAGGGATAAACTTCGGCGTGGACTCTCTCGATGATGGCATGCTAAAGCGTCTGGGCAGGAATTATACTTCCGATGAAGTACGGCGACTTGCGGAATTCCTGAATAGTGAGGGTATCAACTACCTGTTCGATTTCCTGGTGGGCGGACCGGGCGAAACACCGGAGACGGTAAGTACTACAATCGAGCGGGTGAAGCAATACAATCTCAAAGGCGCCGGGATGGCGGTGGGGGTGAGAGTCTATCCCGGCACGCGGCTGGGTAGGCACCTGGAGACTGGAAAGGTAAAAGATGGTCTCCACTCTACTGAACCCGGGAATCCGGCATCACCGCTCTTCTATCTCTCGCCGGCGCTGGGTGAGAATGTTACCGGCATTATCCGTGAACTCGTGGATGACGACCCCCGCTTTATGGTGCTGGCGGCGCCCGGCGAAAAAGGTAGCTATAATTATGCTGGCGATGATTTGCTCAGTCGTTTGATTAAAGAAGGTGCGCGGGGAGCGTACTGGGACATCATCAGAAAATACCAAACATCAATTTCCAATAACCAGGTCCCCACCCCTTTTCCCCCGTTGGACTGAAAAAGGGAGCGTGAATAGCGCTACTTCCGTGGCAGGCAGTTTAATCACTGTATGTTACAGGCTTTAAGCTGTGGTCTTAAAGTTGTTTAGCAACCGTATTTTGTCATTCCAGCGGAGGCTGGAATCCAGAAGGGGAATGGGGACTGGATTCTCGGGTCAAGCCCGAGAATGACATTATTAAACAATCTCGGTTTTGAGTTAATGTCGATGCCTTACGTTAATAACCGCGGTGTGAAAATTTGCTACGAGACGGAAGGGCAAGGTCCACCGCTCGTACTGATGCAAGGGTTTGCCAGTACCTTGGATAGCTGGCGGGATACCGGCTACACTGCTGTATGCC
>JAUYDN010000075.1 GCA_030691775.1 Dehalococcoidia bacterium | reverse complement strand
AATCGCACCTCCCTGAGATTCTTCGCGGAGTTTACCCTGAGCGATTATGAAGGGCTCCAGAATGACACCTCCATTTTCATTGTTCGTGGGTGGCGCCACGGCGCCATGATAGATTGGACAGCATTTATGAACCTAATTTTTCAAAGTGCAATATCCTATCAAAAATACGAACGAAATCACGAGGATAACAGTTCATTTTCACCTAATTTGGACAGCAGTGCTTCAGTCCCCCTTTAGGCTTTGCCTCACATGTCATTCTGAGGAGCGAAGTGAACGAAGAATCTCCGACACTACTCAGTAGGCAGGGAGACCCTTTTAGAGAAAAAGTCCAAATCACAAACTTCAATAGTCAACCCCCCTTTCTCCCCACCAGAGGGGGTCAGGGTGACAAGGGCATTCGACTTTTGAGGCAAAGCCTTCTCCTTTGCCAAAGGGGAAATCATATCCTCTCCCTTCGTAAAGAGCCTGCCCCGTATGAGCGACTTCATTGCCATCCCGATTTAGTCGGGACAAGATACGGGGCAGGTTGAGAGGGTTTTGAGTTGTTTCGCGGGAAGTTAAACAACCGAGGGCTTACAGCTACAGCTTATAGCTGAGCGCTTTTATGGCTTCCAGAACAGCCGCAGTAGCGTCCATTTACGCAGGCGTAGCATGTGATTGATGAGCGATGCCGATAGCTCCACCCATGCCTTTTGTAGCCGCATTTTATCGCGCTCCTCGAGGTGTTTGCGCGGGCTGTACCGGAAAGCGTGGTAAGTGTGAGTAATAACGCTGATGGCTTCTTCTTGCCAGGGTAAAACCCCTGTAAGTCGCCGTCCGAACTCCGTGGGGGTTTCATAATGGTGGGGCCCGGAGTTCCCGCGGTTGGAGAGGTCACCCATTCTCTTGTAGGCTTCGCTGGCGGTGGTGACATGATGAAGGCGTCTCACCCAGCGGTCGAGCAGTTCTCTTATCGTAAAGACAGAGATAGCAATCAAGGTCAGGATGGAGAAGAACCAGATATAAGGCCACGGGAGATTACGGCGCGGAAAACCATCCTGGGCGGGAGGTGTCAGTTCACCGGTGGGTCCTATCATTTCTTCGAGCATCCAGAAAGGTAGCTCGTCTTCAGGGCTGAATGTGTAATTATAGCCGCTATCATCCAGCCCGCCGGTGGCGGCGCCTGTTTCCGGTGAGGCGGGTGTGGGGTCGAACTCTATCCAGCTATAACCCGGAAAGTAGACTTCTACCCAGGCGTGGTAGTTGCGGCCGCGGATAATGTAGTTGCCGGTTTCCTTGTCAAGCTCACCGCGGTAGTAACCGGTGGCGAGTCGCGATGGTACGCCGGCGGCGCGCAGTAACACCGCCATCGCTGAAGCGAAGTTGGTGCACACCCCGCGTTCGGCACTGAAGATAAAATATTCCACGCCGTCGCTGTTTACCGGCGGCACCTGCACCTGCTGGTCGTAATGGAGCTGTTTCAGGTAGTTTTTGATGGCGATAGCTTTCTCATACGGGGTTTTGGCATCCCGTGTAATGTCCGCCGCGAGTCTCCGCAGTCGCGCGGGGAATTTATCCGGTAATTGTAGATAATGTTCTGTCACCCACACAGGATAACTAGTGTTGGCGGCGGTCAACTGCGCTGGCGTGGCGACCGTGATATTTGCAATCACCTGGTAGCGCTGGTAGGGTCGAATAATCCGGGTGGAAATCAGCGCGCCGATATCTCTGGTAGCGATGCCATTTAAAGAAACGGTGCCGTTCGTCGTACCATCTGTCTCATGCGGAAAGGTCTGTAATTTTGAAGGCAGTTCCGTGGAAATAACTTCCCCGCGGGAAATGATGACATCGGTCTTCAGGCGGTTTTCCACCGTGTATGTCATTTTCTGCGAAATCGGAGGTAAACCTGCGTATTCTATCTCTTCCCACGCCCGCATCTGCTCGCTTGTTTCCAGCGTGCTTACCCAGCCCCAGGGCTGGTATTCATCGTAACGCCGCGTGCGCCAGTACCCGGAGCGCTCCGCATCGATGATGAAATGTACCCTGCTACCAGTTTCCAGCGGGTCTTTAAAGAACAACCGTTCCTGGTCCTGACTCTTCAACGTGGTCCATTTAGAGCGCACGCTGGCAAAAATGTTAAACCACAGGTCTTCCGCACTTTTACCGTTGATTAGATTGGTATCCAGCTTGAGACCGATATTGCTGATAGGCGGTTCGGGAATGTAATATGCCACACCGGCGGAAAGGACGCTGATGGTAATCACCGTGACGGAGAAATAACCCAGACCGCGAGGCACATACTTCCCCTGCCACTGAATTAGCCGATTGCCCTGTTTCGCCAGGCTGGTAACGGCGAGAAGCGCAATTGCGCTGATGAAATAAAACGGAAAGAAATAATAGGTTTCATGGGGCATATTGCTCAGGTTCACCAGGAGCATTACTGAACCGAGGATTAAAGCGGGCCAGGCGTTACGCTTACGGACAATGTACCAGATAGAAACAAATCCAATTACCCAGGTAATGAAGATGAGAAACATTACGAAGTAAATGGTACCTTCGCTGGGACGGCCGGAGGCAACACTTTCCTGCCAGAGCTGGAAAGCAGTCGCGGAAGCCGTCGGCTCGAAAAGCTGTGTACCCTGCCAGATGGTGACGACAACCCCGGTTAAAACCATCGCCGCGGCAGAGAAACCGATATGGATAGGAATCAACCCCATTATAAAACCGGCGGCGGTTGCCAGGGCAAGGGTGGTGATGAGTGATGGTTCCGGGGAAATCCAGTCTGCCTTTTCAATCGACCAGACCGCGATGGCGATACTCAAAAACCCAAGTCCGGTTCCGACCAGCGTCAACATCGAGGTCAACCGGAACTTGCTCCATACCTCGCGGAAGCGGGCGGCGATTCCTTTAATGGGTTTTAATGTCGTGCGTTCCATTTTTTAAATCAGACCGTGAGCGGATGAATGTGAGTAGTCCTGCTATCCAGCGCCCTGGCGATTTCCTCGTCTTTCCTGATGGTATAGACCCGCGCTCCCAACCACGTTAATGACCTGCTGACATTCTCAAAGGCTTGTTTGCCTCCAAAACTGGTGATGTCTAAAAGCACGACCACGACAGAATCGACGCGGTTTCTCATCTGGTGTATTGCCTCCAGAAGAGTCTCCGAGACCGAAGTCGCCACAGCTATCACCAGCGGGTTGTCACGGAAGCTATCCAGATGTTCTGCCACAACCTCGCTCAGCGTTGCTTGCGGACCGGTTTTCATCAGCGCCAGCGATTCCATAACAGTCCAGAGCTGTTCCTCGCCGCGCTCCACCGGGATGAATGTGCGTTTGTCATCGGTGGCAATCAGTCCTACCCGCATACCACCCTGCAGGTATTTCCTCACCACGGAGGCGGCAATCGTGACGGCGTACTCCTCGCTGTTTTCTTCGTCTTGCCCGGCGTGGGAGGCCTGGTTCATATCCAGTAGTATCCAGGCTGTCTTCGAAGCGTTATGCGAGCGGTCGGCATCGAACATCTTCACCATGAGCGCGCCGGTGCGCGCCGTGCTCCGCCAGTGGATGTGGTGCAGGCTATCCCCGCTGGCATACTCGCGCACGCTGGATGCATTTGGGCTGATACGGCTGATAGATTGGTAACCGGAGCCATAACCGAAGTCGCTGAAGGAAGTGAAACGGAACAACGGCAGGTCGATGGTTGCGGGATAGACGGTGACATCCTGTTTTTGTCCCAGAATACGTTCCTTCTGGAAAATACCGAACGGGTCGGTGCTGGTGATAGTGGTTGGTCCGAGGTGATAACGTCCCCGCTGCCGGCAGGTCAATTCCGTACGCCAGGTCTGTGAACTTTTCCCCGGAATCGTGACCATGGTAGAATCCCGCTTGCCGGGCAAATCCGTATTATCCAGTAGTTTAAGCCAGAGTCGCGTGAATTTACCGGTGTTCTCCAGCACAACTTCACGCTGGAAGGAATTGCCCACCTGGAGGTGTTCCGGCGGTTTGCCGGTGCGCAGATTAAGATTGCGGATATTGAGGAAAGCCCACAGGAAACCGGTAAAACTGACCAGTGTAGCCACAAAAAACAGCCGGAGTAAAAGAATAGAGCCTAAAGAGAGTGCCAGGGCAAGCAATGCCACAGGCACGAACAGACCCAGGATGCTACGGATTTTCATCTGCGCCACTCCACCCCCAGAATAAGCCCAGCGAGCGGATGCCCGCTATTTCACCGCCACGCCGGGGACCGGGATAGTCTCAAGCAGTTTTGCAATTATTGTCCGTCCTGTCCTATCGTGAGAGGAATCGGTAAGACGTGGTATCAGCCGGTGGGCGAGGACCGGTTCAGCAAGGGCTTTTATATCGTCAGGCAACACATAGTCACGCCCGTTAATCATGGCGCGCGCCTGGGCGGTGCGGTAGAGCGCTAGTGAGCCGCGTGGTGAAGCGCCCAGGAAGATTGCCGGGTTATCACGGGTGGCGCCGACAACGGCGGCGATGTACTGTTTGATAAGGTCATCCACATAAATGTCCTTGACGGCCGCCTGGAGGATTTCCACGTCCCCTGCGGTCGCTACCGGAGCGATGCTTTCAATCGGGTGGCGGTACTGCTGTCTGCTCATAATATTGACCTCGTCCGCGGTTGACGGATAGCCGATGTTAATGCGGAGGAGGAAACGGTCGAGTTGAGTCTCGGGCAGGGGGAAGGTGCCTTCATACTCAATGGGGTTCTGTGTGGCGAGGATGTGGAAGGGGGTAGGCATCCTGTGCGTGACGCCATCGACAGTAATTTGCCCCTCCTCCATGCACTCAAGGAGCGCCGACTGCACTTTAGGCGTTGCCCGGTTGATTTCATCCGCGAGGACGATTTGCGCCACCACAGGACCCGGGCGGAACTCGAAATCGCCGGACTTCTGGTTGTATACGGAGACGCCGGTAATATCGCTGGGTAACATATCAGGGGTAAACTGGATGCGTCTGAAGGCACAATCGATTGATTTTGCCAGACTGCGTGCCAGCATCGTCTTGCCGACACCCGGCGCGTCTTCAATCAGAAGGTGGCCCTTGCTCATCAGGGCAATTACCGCCAGCTCGATGATGTTCTTTTTACCTATAATAACCCGCTCGACGTTATCGATAATTGTCCTGGCAGTATTCTGGGCGGTATCTATTCCGTTGCTCATCTCCCCTCCCCGTTCGATGTTGCTTTCCGCAATGAGTGTAACTGGCTGGAATTTATACTTTTATTGTAACATAAAGTCATAGGATTGGTGTTGAAATACCGGCTGTCAGCAATTGGTCCAGTTGTCAGCTATCATGGTATAAGCTACAATGTTGGCATTCGATAAGAGGCAACGTGAATAATCCGATTATTGAAATCCGCTGGCACGGGAGAGGCGGACAGGGTGCGGTTACGGCGGCAAGGATTATCGCTCAGGCTGCTTACCTGAAAGGCTACCGTGGCGTCACGGCGGCGCCGTCTTTCGGGGCAGAGCGGCGGGGTGTGCCAGTGAGCGCCTCCACCAGGATTTCCCGCGAGCCAATCAAGATACTTTCGCAGGTAGTAGAACCGGATGTCGTCGTTGTACTCGACCACACCCTGCTGGCATATGATGAGGTAACAGAAGGATTAAAACCAGGCGGCTGGTTGATTGTAAATTCAAGCCGGTTGCCACAAGACATCGGCTTCAACGGCAGGTTTTCCACCGCCACCACGGATGCCACTTCTATCTGCCGTGAGCTCGGATTGATGCTGGCCGGTCTAACGCTGGTGAATATCGCTATCCTCGGCGCTTTTATCCGCGTTACCGGGCTGGTGGACGTGGAGAGCGTGACACGAGTGCTAAAAGGCCGTTTCTCCGGTAATGACCTGGAGATGAATCTCACCGCCATCAAACGTACGTTCGATATTACCAGGGTGAATGATGAAGGGTGAAATGAAAGGTACCAGGAACTGCGGGGACATCTGTTGTGAGTCCACGCCCGGCATCGGAGAAGCGGGCAAGACGGGGGAATGGCGCACTTCCCGTCCGGTAATCGATGTCGCCAAATGCCTGCCGGCGAAGTCAAGTAAACCATCGTGTTTTCAATGCTGGCTGTACTGCCCGGAAGCAGTAATAAGCCGCGCTGTGCCGTTGAAAATCGACTACGAGTATTGCAAAGGATGTGGAGTCTGCCGTGAGGTCTGCCCGGTAGATGCGATTACGATGGTGCCGGAAGAATCATTCCAGCCGGTAGTCGTCGCCTCAGGTACAAGCCGAAATTCGAAACCTGTTCCCGCGCAGGCGGGAATCCGAAACAAATCCAGAACTAAAAGATCTTGATGTTCAAAACGGTTTTAGTTCCCAACGAGGTTCCCGTCAGTGCGGGAAATAGCAAAACCCCGGTGGAAAAACAAACCTTGAGTAAACAAAACGTCAAAATCATCGATGGCAACCAGGCGGCGGCGCTGGGTGCTAAGCTGAGCCGCGTTCAGGTGATTGCCGCCTATCCCATTACGCCGCAAACTCCCGTCACCGAGGGACTTTCCGAGTTCGTGGAGAGTGGAGAGTTGAATGCCGAGTACGTGGCAGTAGAGAGCGAGCACAGCGCCATGGCGGTCTGCACCTCGGCGTCAATGGTAGGGGCGCGGACTTTTACCGCCACCAGTGCACACGGGCTTGCCTATATGCACGAGATGTTGCACTGGGCGGCAGGGGCACGGTTGCCGGTGGTAATGGCATGTGTGAATAGAGCCATTGGCGCGCCGTGGAATATCCTCAACGACCAGCAGGACTCAATTTCCCAGCGTGATACGGGCTGGATTCAGCTTTACGCGCGCAACAACCAGGAGATACTGGATTCTATCATTCAAGCGTACCGCATCGCGGAGCAGGTCTATGTCCCGGTGATGGTCTGCTATGACGGCTATCTGCTCTCCCACGCGGAAATGCCGGTGAGCGTGCCCACGCAGGACGAGGTCGATGCCTTTTTGCCGGCTTACAAACCGCACACCGTGCTCGACCCGGCCGATATCAGGAACTACAACCTGGTAACGCTGGCGAATCCCCGCAACAATGCGGAGGGTGTGCTCTGTCACGGGTATATGGAAATCCGCCAGCTTCTGCAGGAGGCGCTGGAAAAATCGTTGAAAGTAATTCTGCAAACAGGACGCGACTACGGAACGATATACGGCAGGAGCTACGGTAATTATTTCTGGGTGGACGGAGTGAAAAGTGCGGAGACGGTCATTGTAGCGATGGGGAGCCTGGCGATGGAAGCGCTGGTTGCCGCAGAGATGCTCCGCAAAGAAGGCCAGGACGCGGGTGTGCTCGGAATCCGTGTGTTTCGACCTTTCCCACGGGAGGCACTTGCCCGTATTTTGAAAAACGCAAAACATATCATAGTTTTCGATAAAGATATCAGCTATGGCAACGAGGGTGCTGTCTGTTCGGAGCTCAAAGCCGCGTTATATGGCACGGGTGCGAAGGCGGTGGTCAGGAACTTTATTGTGGGGCTGGGTGGCAGGGACGTTAAAGCGAGGGAGCTGGCGGCGGCGGTGAAAAAGTCCGTGAAATCAGGTTCGACTCCACAATCCCACCCTGAATGGCTCAGCCGGATATGAACGTAAGTCAAAATTCAAAGGTCAAAAGTTAAAACTGAATCAATGGATGTCTAGCTGGCAAGCTTCAGGTGTTGCGATATGGATTTGAGCTTTTACTTTCGACTTTTAAGTCGCCGCCTGATGCCTCGTCCGAAACGGAGTTAAATATGAAAACCACCGCATTAAATATTACGGAGAAGGAATTTCTCCTGTCCGGGAACCGCACCTGTCCCGGCTGTTCACTCTCGCTTGCTTATCGGCACATTCTCAAAGCACTGGACGGAAAAGCCATCGTTACAGTACCCGCCAGTTGTCTCACGGTGCTTCACGGCATGTACCCGGTGACCTCTGTACTTGTGCCCTGTGTCAATACTCCTTTCGCTTCCACGGGAGCATCGGCGGCGGGACTGGTGGCGGGTCTAAAGGCGGTGGGTAGAAAGGACCTGACCGTGCTGGCAATCGCCGGTGATGGCGGAACCCACGATATCGGTATACAGGCATTGAGCGGCGCGGCAGAGCGGCAGACGGATTTCCTCTACATCTGTTACGACAACGAAGGTTATATGAACACCGGTAACCAGCGTAGTAGCTCTACCCCGCCGGGTGCCCTCTCCGGGACGACGCCGGTAGTCGGCAAGGTCCAGCCACAGAAGGACATCACCGCCATTATGGAAGCCCATGAGTTGCCCTACGTGGCGACAGCGAGCGCCTGCCATCCTCTCGACCTCTACGAGAAGGTGAAAAAAGCCAGGGGAATAAACGGCACGCGCTTTATGCATGTTTTCGTGCCCTGCCCGCCCGGCTGGCGTTTCGATTTCAGCGACACGGTAAAAATCGGGCGGCTGGCGGTAGAGACAGGCTGGGTGGTGCTTTATGAAGTCGAGGACGGCGAGTTCCGGTTGACGGATGCCAGCGAATCGATGGCACGCAAGGGTGGCAAGCTGAGACCGCTGGTTGAATACCTTTCCCCGCAGGAGCGGTTCCGCAACCTTTCCGGGGAACAGATAGAGAAGATGCAGGCGCGGGTCGAAAAGCGGTGGCACAAGTTTATGGAGAGGGCAGGTTTCAAGGCAAAATAGCGGAGAGTGACGTTAAGCAATGATTTTCCCCCTCTTATAAAGTGGGGGCGTTGCCTCAACTGTCATTCTGAGTCCCGATGTTTCGGTACGAAGCATCGGGAGAACGAAGAATCTCCAGCACCTACTCAGTAGGCATGGAGACCCTTCCCCCGATTTTCATCGGGGTCAGGGTGACACAAGGTCACTCGACTTTTGAGGCAAAGCCTAATGGGGGATTAAGGGGGTTTTCAAGTAGGGTGGGTTAGTCATCCGATTTATCGGTAGCCTAACCCACCAAAAACGGAGTCTTGCAGGTGGGTTTCCGCCGGTTATACCAGCTCCTGCCAAACCAGGGTTTCTTTGTAAAAGTGAGAAGAGAAAATTTCCCCCCATCATAAGGGAGGACCAGGTGGGCTTTCCAGAACGTCATCAAGAGGTGTCACCATGACAATCGTTGCCGAAGACAATAAAGTCCGTATCGAAAAACTCGACCCCGGCGGTGTTATGTGGGCGAACCCGTACCTGGTGACCTGCAAACAGACAGGCGAGAGTGTTCTGGTCGACACACCGGGCAACCCTGATGTGATGCTGACACAGGTGATAGACAAGCACGTCAAGTATATTCTGATGACCCACAACCACGGCGACCATATCAGTGCGCTGGCGGCATTGAAGGCGGCGCTGAAGGTACCGGTTGCCGGGCACGAGCTTGACGCACACAAGTATCCCGTGCCGCTGGATATAAAACTGGAGGATAGCGCTGTTGTAACATTCGGCAGGTTGGAAATGAAGGTCTATCACACACCCGGGCACACTAAAGGCAGTCTTTGCTTCCTCGTGGGTACGTATTTACTGGCTGGCGATACGCTTTTTCCGCATGGTCCTGGACATACCGTCTCACCGGCGAATTTTCACCAGATTGTGCAATCACTGACCGAGAAAATTTTTGTCCTGCCGGACGAAACGCTCGTGTTTTCGGGGCATGGTGACGGTACGGTGCTATGGAAAGAGAAAGACGAGTTCAGGCAGTTTTCTGCCAAACCTCACCGCCCCGACCTGTTCGGAGATGTTTTGTGGCTGGAGAGTTAGTGGTGGTAACCAGTCGACAGTTATCAGTATTCAGTAAATTTGGTATAAATGGTGACTGATTGCTGACAACTAATAACTAATACGAACGCATTAAAAAATCATACATCAGACCTGAAAAGCCCTGTCGTTGCGAGACCATCCCGATATCATCAGGATGAATCGGGAGGCGAAGCAATCTCTGCCTCAGAAAGGGAGCGCCATCAACGATAGATTG
>JAUYDN010000037.1 GCA_030691775.1 Dehalococcoidia bacterium | reverse complement strand
ACGCTTATTGGGCTAATATTAAGCATATTCTATGGCTTGAACTTTGTGTATCTGGAAGAAACGGGCACCGGCATCTGGTACTGGTTCACTGTCGCCGGGATTGGGATATGGTACATAGTCAACTTTTTCCGCGTCCCGGGGATGGTGAAAAACTACAACTCCGCCCTGGCTATAAAAATAGTGGCGGAAGTGCGGCCGGTCAGCGATAAACCTGAGTTCT
Organism: Dehalococcoidia bacterium; assembly: GCA_030691775.1. Classification (GTDB taxonomy): domain Bacteria; phylum Chloroflexota; class Dehalococcoidia; order Dehalococcoidales; family Fen-1064; genus JAURWL01. The sequence goes on along the minus strand of JAUYDN010000037.1, from coordinate 3,826 downwards.
AAAACAGCCGTCTATATCTTGTCAGGCGCAGTCATGCTCATTAGCTGGAGGTCAACCCCACATTGGTAACACCAGGTTAACAAGAAAACGGAAAGAATGAGTATGGTGAATAAATTTGTATATATTGTGATTCCCCTACTGCTCTTGTCGAGCCTGGTAAGTTGTACTGCCTCCGATACCTCGACACAGGCGAAGCCCGATTACTGGCCGACGGAGCAATGGCGGACTGCAAAACCTGAAGCCCAGGGAATGGACTCCGCTACGCTGGAAAAGATACCGGAGTTCATCAAAGACAACGGCATCCAGATTGATTCCGTGCTGGTAGTCCGCCATGGATACCTGGTTTACGAGCATTACCCCAACGCGGTTTACGACAAAGACATGGTCCACATTATCCATTCGGTGACAAAAAGCGTCGTATCTTCCTGTATCGGGATTGCTATCAGGGAGGGTTATATTAAAGGAATTGACGCGAAATTCGTTGACCTGTTTCCGGACAGGACAATACAGAACCTTGATGACAGGAAAAATAGCATCACGTTAGAGAATGTCCTGACGATGAAGGTGGGGTTGGAATGGGACGAATGGAAATATCTGTATTCCGACCCGCGCAACCATTTTATCAAGATGCTCCGGGCACCCGACCCGATTCAATATGTTCTGGATATCCCCATGATGGAAGACCCCGGCGTGCGCTGGAATTACAACGGCGGTACTTCACACGTTCTTTCCTATCTGCTGGGTAAGACCACCGGGCAGGATAGCCTCGCCTTTGCCCGAAAATACCTGTTTGAACCGATGGGTATCAAAGATGTTGATTGGACAAAGGATAGTCACGGCGTTTACAACGGTGGTGGCGGAATGTACTTAAAACCGCGTGACATGGCTAAAATCGGATTCCTTTATCTGCATGACGGGGTCTGGGACAAAAAACAGCTTGTGCCCGCCGATTTCGCCAAGGAAGCCGTAAGTACCAAAAGTACCCTGGGGGCGAACTCTGGTTACGGCTACCAGAGCTGGTGGACCTGGCCGCTTGAAGAAAGCTACTATGCGGCGGGATTATATGGCCAGAGAATTTTCGTGGCGCCAAAGCTCGATCTTGTAGCAGTAATTACCACCAGTTTGACATCGGACCCGGAAGCGAACCGCTGGGTCAATGAAATCCTGCGCAATTATGTTCTTGCCGCGTGTGAATAGTCACCGTGCTCCGAGAGTGAACGGAGGAAGAGATGTGTTCCAGAAAGAGAAACCGAAGGACAACGAAAGAAGACGGTTTCTTAAAGGGGTGGGTGTAACTATTGCTGCCGGCGCCATGGCTGCACTTGCGGCGTGTGTGCCGAAAGTCCGTAAAGACCAGAAAGCGGTGCTGGCGGCGGGAGTCATTTCCCACGACCCATCGGAATGCGCCGGATGCGGTGTGTGCGGCTTGATGTGCTCCTTATACCACTTTGGTGAACAAGGCTGGTCTCTTTCCGCCTCGGAGGTGGTGCGTGACCCGTTCGAAGCTAATTATGCTTTTAACGTTTGCCAGCAATGCGCCTCGCCGAGTTGTTATTTTGTCTGTCCTCTCCCGGATGTGGCGCGCTGTATCGATGAAAAGACCGGCGCCAGATATGTAAACGCAGAAAAATGCATCGGTTGTGGAAAATGCCGGGAAGCATGTCCCTTCAAACCTACCCGTGTGAAACAATTGACGGAAAGGAAATTTGCGTTTAACTGCGACCTGTGCCGGAATAGAGAGCAGGGACCAATCTGCGTTGAATACTGCACGATGTGGGCGTTGACTTATGTACCGGCGGAGAGGAGGATGGTGTAATGGATAAAGTCTTCGGGTGGACGGGGAAAATACTCTGGGTAGATTTAACCAAACGTAAAATAACCTCCGTGCCTACCTCCGATTTTGAGAAGGAGAAGTACCTGGGTGGAGTGGGGTTAAATACTAAAATATTCTGGGAAATGGGATGCCCCACTGTGGAAGCATATCACCCCGACAGCCCGTTATTGATTTCAATAGGACCGCTTACCGGTGCGGCAGGGCCATTTAACCGGGCAGAGGTCTGCGGCATCGCGCCGCAGTCTTACCCCAAAGAGATGTTTTCCTATTCCGGATTCGGGGGCAAATTTCCCGCGGAACTAAAATACGCCGGGTACGATGGCATCGTGATTTTAGGAAAGTCGGAGAAGCCTGTGTACCTGGCAATTATTGACGATAAGGCAACACTGGAAGATGCTAAAAGCCTCTGGGGGCTGGATACATTTGAAACGCAGAAGACCTTGCTCGGTAAACATCCTGCCGCTTCGGTGCTTACAATCGGTCCCGCCGGTGAAAATCTCAGCCGCATCGCCATCATCTTGAATGAGACTGCGAGCGCTGCCGGTCAAGGTGGATACGGGGCGGTAATGGGCTCGAAAAATCTTAAGGCAGTAGTTGTCAAGGGGACAGGAACGCTGAAAATCGCCAGGCCCGATGATTTGATTAGTTTGATTCAGGCAAGAAAAGACGCCGGCGAATGGCTCAAAGGCGGGGCTCAAAGCTGGGGAAGATATCCTTTGTGCGGCGAGCCTATCAGGGGTAATATGCAGGCGAGGTATATGAAACGCGTCGCCGGCTGCCACGGCTGCACCTACCAGTGCATGGGTTTTTACGATATGCCCGGCGTGGGTAAAGGCGCTCAGATGTGCGTTGAGGCGTGGTACGGGTGGTTCAGCAAAGGTAGTTCGGAAGGATACTGGGAAGGGAATATATTAACCCAGAAGCTGGGCATCAATAACTATGAGATGCTTGGTATAATGTCATTCATTTCCTCGGCGGTGCGTAATGGCACCGTGAGTAAAAAAGACCTTGGACTCACATCCATTCCCATGATAGATAATGCATACGAATCGGAATACGGCGGACAGAAGGTACACCACCAGTTTCTGACCGAACTTCTTAACGGGATAGCAGATGGGAAAAGTGTCTTGTCCCAGGGATTAGCCAGGGCGGCGGAGAAGCTGGGGACGGGTGCGGTTGCCGCTTATAACAGCCTCTATCCTGCCAGCGGGTATACCCGGCACCACATAGAATGTGTTGGCGCGGCGCTTCATTGGGCTACGGATACGCGCGACCCGTATAACTCATGCCATGATTACACGTCCGTGTTCGGTCCAAACCCGAGCATCGCCGCACATTTTGGAGTGCCGGGTGGGGATATTACCTATTCCGGCGGGAGCCCTCGCGGCAAGAAAAATATCTACGAAAAGACGGAACTGCAGACCGCCTGGGTACAGAATAACCAGTGTTTGAAAAATTCCCTGACCATCTGCGAATACGCCAGCATGCCCAATATTTTCTTTCATCCACCGGAAATGGATATCAGCATATTCCAGAGTAAGGTCTTGTCCGCGGTCACAGGAATAGACATAAATGTAGAGAAGCTCTGGGAAGCCGCGGAGAGTATCTGGATGTTGCGCAGGGCGGTCATGGTGCTCAGGGAAGACCGCCGCAGAGAAGATGATACCCTCAGCAACTTTTGGTTTGAGCGGGTGGGCGGCGGAGCTGAATCATTGTCTGGTCCGCTAGATAGAACACTATGGGAAGCGCTTAAGGACAGGTATTACACTCTACGCGGTTGGGATGTTAAAAATGGTTGGCCTACCAGGGCTAAACTCGAGGCGCTTGGTATGAAGTCTGTAGCCGATAAACTCGCAAGCGCTGGCAAACTGGGGTAGTGTCTCCGAAATAACTTGAAATTACACATGGAGTGTGGTGCCACGGACGAAATATGAAAATGATGGTTGCAAAGGGTGGGAAAGCAAGATGACTGCCAACTTGCACAAGGGAGTT
>JAUYDN010000256.1 GCA_030691775.1 Dehalococcoidia bacterium | reverse complement strand
CAACTTGCACAAGGGAGTTGAGAGGGGCGTCAGCCCCTCCCAAAATAGTTCTGCCCCTTCTCTGCGGAGAAGGGGCAAGAGCCTGCCCCGCACTGGATGCGGGGGCGGGAATGACAAAAAGGAGTGAAGGTTTTCATACTTCGTGGTGCCGATGTAATCGGCATGACCGATTCCAGCCCCGTATCAGAGTACGGGGTAAACTCCGGCTGGAATCTAGCATCCCACTCTTTGTCATTGTCGGGCTTGACCTGACAATCCAGGCAATTTTCGGATAGCCTCATTAAAAGGGATTTCGGGTTATTCAATCCCTCTCGCTCTCCCCCTGTTCAAGCCAGGGGCAAGCTCTTGTTGAAGGGAGAAGTAAAGTTTGGTGCTCATGTTACATTTTTCTGCTATCGGGTAGTTATCATCACACCGAGTATGGTTATCCAGTTAAGGCTCTACTTTTGCGGCTCGATGAGTACCTTGATAGAATTTTTCGCCTCAGCCACAAGCTGGAAACCCTTACCAGTGTCTGCCAGAGGTAACCGGTGCGTAATCATACGGTGGACCGGGAGCGTCCCGGCGGCGATAAGGTCTAATGCGGTCTGGTAATCGGCTGGACTGCCGCCGTAGGACGACATTACCGTTATCTCGTTCCGCCAGAAAAGCTCATTTACGGATAGTGGAATAGTTACTCCGGGATTCGGGGTAGCGAATATCAATACGGTGCCTCGTCGCTCGATACAACTTAAAGCCTGAAGGATTGCCGTGGTAGCGCCGGCACAGACGATTACCACGTCGGCGAGGTTACCATCGTTCACCCGGCGCACAGCGGCCGGCAGGTCTTCCTGAGCATGAATTGCCGCATCCGCGCCAAATTGCCGCGCCGCCTCGAGACGGTAATCATCGATGTCCACCGCGATGACCTTCCTGGCGCCGAATGCCCGCGCTAACTGCACGTGGAGCAACCCGGCGATGCCACTCCCGACCACAAGCACGCTATCACCGGGATGCATATTTGCCAGTCTTTGCCCGCGCAGAACACAGGCTAACGGTTCGACAAAGGTGGCATCTTCACAGGATACATTGTCCGGTAAATGAAACACGCCCCTGTCGACGTTGATAGCAGGCAAGCGGACGAATTCCGATAGACCCCCGGGGTAAAAGTTAGTCTTTCTCAGTGTTTCACAGACGGTTTGGTGGCCCGAAAGACAGTAGCGGCAGGTGTTGCAGGGCACGTGGTGAGCCACCGCCACACGGTCACCGACCTTGATGTTGTTTACCCCTTCCCCGACGGCGACAATCTGTCCGCTCACCTCGTGGCCTAATACCAGCGGCGCCCGACTGATACGGTACCACTCCATAACGTCGCTACCGCAGATGCCACAAGCCTCGACCCGCATCAATGCTTCCCCGGGTCCAATTTCCGGCACCGGCATTTCCTGTACCCGCACGTCCCGGTTGTTGTACCACGTCGCGTAACGCATGTTCTTCAACTCTTCGCCTTTTCGCTGTCGTAAATCGTCTGGGCTTCTCCCGGGTTCGCCTTGTCGTGGATAATGGCGCGTATCGCCTTAATCATCGGCACCGGGAAATCATTTTGCCAGATGTTTCTACCCAGGTTGACACCAATGGCGCCCTTTTGCATACCGTCGTAAACAAAATCGAATACCTGGCGTTCGGTCTCGACCTGCGGTCCACCCGCTATAATTACCGGGACGGGGCAGCCGGTAACCACTTTTTCGAAGTTTTCACACCAGTATGTTTTGACCACGCGCGCCCCCAGTTCGGCGGCAATCCGGCTTGCCAGGGCAAGATACCGTGCGTCCCGCTTTTCCAGTTCTTTACCCACGGCGGTGACCGCCATCACCGGTATTCCGTACCGTTCCCCTTCGTCAACAAGTTTTGTTAGATTCAATAGCGACTCTTTTTCGTATTCACTGCCCACGAATATCGAAATGCCGATTGCCGTGGCATTCAAACGGATTACCTCCTCGATGGAAGTAGTAATCCCTTCATTCGCCAGGTCTTTACCCACCATGCTGGTGCCCCCGGATACCCTGAGGACGATTGGTTTCGTACGGCCCGGGTCCACGGATGAACGCAGGACGCCTCTTGTGATGAAAAGCCCATCCGCATACGGCAGAAGCGGCGCGATGGTCTTGCCCGGCTGTTCCAGTTTTCGTGTTGGTCCCTGAAAATATCCGTGGTCCACCGGTAAAATCAGCGTGTGTCCGTCCCTCCCCATCAGCTGTGCCAGGCGGTTTGCCATTCCCCATTCCATTCCAATTATTCCTTTCCCGTCCGCTCGTAATTTTGCGTCGGTGTTCGTTTTTCAGTCGAAGACGAGTTGTTAACAGGAATTCTTATGCCGTATACACGGATGCAGTCGTTGCAGAGAGTGAAATCCAATTCTTTCCAGTGCCGGTGTCCGGGCCACCAGTAATCACTGAAGTTGCTCAACCCACCGCAGTTATCGCAGACGTAAACGGTTTCCGATTCGTCTTCACCGCGTCCCGGTTTGTAGGCAATCATCGTTGCTTGCCGCCCTCCTGCTCCGCCAGTCTACCTGCTTCGTCCAGGCTCGTGCCCATAAAGATGACGCCACGTCCTTTGAGCACGAAAAAACGCAGGCTTTTATTGGTCTTGAGCAGGTTGATGGCTTCCTGCGCCAGTTCTGACGACCCGGCCGGTCTCTCGTTTGCGGTCACAGGAACCCCCAGTTTCTCCGCCTGGCTCATCAAGCGCTTATCGTGGAGGTGAAAAATGGCATTTATCTCCGGCAGTTCTTCATAAATCTGCGAATGTAAAATGGTCTCTCTCGATGGCACTACCGCTCCTTTAATATAAACGGAAGTCTTGTTTAAGCCATAGACCACACCGGTCACTTCAGCGACTGTCCCCTGGGTTAAAGCATCCAGAGACACGCCTGTGCCGCTGATGATGAATCCGAGCCGTGTGCGGAAACTCAAGTTGCCTCCCAGGTCATGCACCAGTCCGAGTGAATGAAATTTCTTTGCCTGTGCGGCAAGCTGAGCTATCCGCGCATCACCAGGTGGATATTTTGCCAGGAATACAGCGCTGAAGGTCAACGCGTTACTTTCAGTCGACATTCCGTCCTTTCCCACTAATGTGTATAAAAACCTTCACTCCTTTTTGTCATTCCCGCCCCCGCATCCAGTGCGGGGCAGGCTCCGAGCGGGAATCCAGACGTTTTCTCTCTAGATACCAGCCGGAGTTTACCCCGTACTCTGATACGGGGCTGGTATGACATATTGGGTGAGTGGCTCCCTTATTTTTCATAGTAATGACAAGGGTATTAGCCGCAGAGCAATATCATAACCCCAAGCAAAAATAGCCTCATTTTTTAACAGCCTCCTCAAAAGGAGAGGGGACATGAATATTACGCGAACGCGTGTAACTTGGTACTAGAATAACAAGTTGAGGTAGCAACAATCAAGTACCGGCAACAAAGTCGTCGATATACATCAACCTACCAACCATATGCTGATAGCTGACAGTTGATAGCTGTTATGGTAATATCTAGTTACTTGCAAGGAGGCACGAAATGCCACAGGAATATGAAATCAATCAACTCGCCAAGGAAGAATCATGGCGTATGTTCCGCATCATCGGGGAGATGGTAGAAGGATTCGATAAGCTCTCCGGAATTGAGCCGGCAATCAGTATCTACGGTTCCGCGCGCGTCGGTCCCGATGACCCGCTTTATGCCCAGACCGAAGACCTCGCGCGGCGGCTGGGCGAGCTCGGGTTCAACATCATCACGGGTGGCGGTCCCGGCACCATGGAAGCCGCCAATAAAGGCGCCGCCCAGGCAGGTGTGAAGTCAATCGGACTCAACATCGAAATGCCGGTAGAGCAGGAATGTAATCCCTATGCTACCAGGAGCATCACGTTCAAACACTTCTTCGTACGTAAGGTGATGCTGGTGAAATACGCCACTGCCTTTATCATCATGCCCGGCGGCCTGGGGACCATGGATGAACTCACCGAGGTGCTGACGTTAATGCAAACGCAAAAAATCCGCCCCTTTCCGGTCATCCTTTACGATAGCGGGTTCTGGAAAGGTTTCCTCGACTGGCTCCGGGGGACGGTGCTCGCCCGCGGCTATATTTCAGAAGAGGACTTCGACCTTCTGCGTATCTGCGATGAGCCGGAGGGGGTAGTGGAAGCCGTGCAGAAATGGTATATCAAGCAGGAGGTTGTCGGCAGAAAGGCTATAACACGGTAAAAGAAAAGACCAAGTACCAAGTGTCAAGTGTCAAGTATCAAGACTCCACCTTTTCGCCACCATCGCAAAGGCTTACGGAAACGTATCTCTGCCAAACTTAGAATTGGATATTGGTGACTGTTTGATAGTTGTTACCTGGTACTTGATACTTAGCGGTGGTGGGGCTGGGGGGCGGACTAGTCCAGTTCAAACTCCTGTAGATAGTCGGGCACCGTCACCTGCCAGCCTTTTTCGTTCCTTACCGTTTCCGCAAGATGATTTGCGGCATGTTCTTCACCGTGGACCACAAACAGATGCCGTGGCGGATTTTTCAAATTGAACAGCCACCGGTGCAATTGCACCCCATCCGCGTGGGACGAAAAACCGCTCATCTGCACCACCTGCGCTTTTACCGGATATTGTTCGCCGAGAATCCTTACCACACCGGCGCCATCGGTAATTACCCTGCCCAGCGTTCCTTCCGCCTGGTAACCGACGAAGAGGATAGTGCTCTCCGGGCGGGTAATATTCGCCGCCAGGTGGTACTTGATACGTCCGCCGGTACACATCCCGGACCCGGCGATGATGATTGCGGGCGCGTCCGACCGGCTGATTTTTTGTGACTCTTCCGCGTCAGAAACAAAGCGCAAGCCGGGAAAATCGAACGGCGATTTTCTTTGCCGGATGAGACGTTTCATCTCCTCATCGAAAAGATTGACATGTTTTTCAAAGATTTCCGTGATACTCACTGCCATCGGGCTGTCCAGGTAGACCTGCACCGGCGGCAGTAACCCGGCATCCCGAGCTTTGCTCAGGTAATAGAGAATATCCTGGGCGCGCTCAAGAGCAAAGCTGGGAATGACAATGTTGCCACCAGCCTCGAGTGTACCCTTAATTACCCCGATAAAATCTTCCAGCATGTGGTCGGGGTCAGGCAGAACGCGGTCGGCATAAGTGGATTCGGTGAGCACGTAGTCCGCCACTTCAAACCGTGTGGGGTCGCGCAGGATGGGGCGTTCCGTCCTGCCGATATCCCCGGAAAACAGCAGTATCCGCTCTTCGTTTTTCTGCCGCACCCTGACTTCAATCATCGCCGAACCGAGGACGTGCCCGGCGTCATACAGTGTCAAGGACACTCCTTCTCCCAGCTCCACCGTCTTGCGGTAAGGGACCGGCTCGAACAAAGGAAAACAGGAAACAGCATCGGCTTCTGTGTAGAGCGGGATTTCCGGATAGGGACCGCGTCTCCGCTCACGGGCGTGGCGCTTCTTCTTCTGGTCGGCGTCCTGCTCCTGAAGCCGTGCCGAATCCAGCAACATTATCCGGGTGATATCTGCCGTGGCTTCGGTGCAATAGATACGGTTCGAAAATCCCTGCTTGACGAAACGGGGAATGAACCCGCAGTGGTCGATATGCGCATGTGTCAATAAAATGGCATCGATATGGCCGGGCGGAATAGGGAACCGCTCCCAGTTCCGCACCCGCAGGTCCCGCTCCTGGTAAAGACCGCAATCGACCAGGAATTTGAGTCCGTTGGCTTCGATAAGAAAACGCGAGCCGGTGACGCTTTTGGTTGCCCCGAAGAATGTTAGTTTAATGCGCATATATAGAATGTAATAATAGCAGAACGGGACGGACAGGGGCAAAAGGGATGGTCAGAGAGTGTTTAGTAACGCAATTTGTCATTCCAGCCCCGTGTCGTGGCACGGGGTAAACTCCGGCTGGAATCCAGAGCTGAGGAGAAAACGTCTGGATTCCCGATCAAAGCTTGCCCCGTACTGGATACGGGGTCGGGAATGACATTAATAAACAACCTCATGGTCATAGCACAGTCCGCTCTTCACAACCCGGGTTCTATCGGCAGGTAGCGGGTACACGTCAGTCTGAATTATAATCAATGTATCAGAGTCACTCACTTTGTGGAATGATTGACACGTTCAGCTTTCTCTGTTATAATCACGCAACAATTAGTAACTGATTCGTAACCAATAGTAACCGAACTGTAACCACAACGTGACTAAATTACTATGGACATTGACATAAGATGACGATATTATGGTGGGTAAGCCTGTACTATCTTCAGGGAGGACTAAAGTAATGAAGAAATTCCTGGCTATTCTGCTGGCATTATCTTTGCTAATGGCATTACTCTTACCATCCGTGTCGTATGCCAAACCTGGTGGGCAACACGACCAACACGATGGGGATGACGATGTAGAGCGGTATGCCATCATCATCGGCATTTCTGACTATCCCGGTGATTTAAACGTCCTGCAGGGCGGGTTAGACGTATTCTATTCCGATGATGACGCTTATGCAGTACGTAAAGCGCTGATAATCAGTGGTTTCAAACCGAAAAATATCACAGTACTGGTGAACAAAAAAGCCACTTATTCTTCTATTTTGAGCGAAATCGCTGAACTGGACGAGAAAGTGGACGAAGGAGACGAGGTACTCTTTTTCTTCAGCGGTCATGTCGTTGCGGACGAAAACCCGAGCGCGGCTGGTGCCCTCCTCGTGTGGGGTGATGACCTCAACGAATTGGAACCTCGGATGCTGATGGATGACGTCCTTAAAACAGCTTTCGATGATTTTGAAACCGATAACATCGTCTTCATTTTTGATAGCTGTTACGCGGCGCGTTTCAGTGAGCTTGCCGGTGATGGTAGGGTCCTCATCGGAGCTACGGGACCGGATGGTATTTCCGGTGAATATGGGCCTGCTTACGCCGCTCTTGGCGCTGTTCCCTTACCCGGTATCGGCTGGATGGAACAGGGGTTGTTCACCTATTTCTTCTTTGTCCAAGGAATTATCCGTAAGTGGGCTGACGCTAACTTAGACCGAACTGTGACATACGCAGAAGCATTCCAGTACGCCAAACCAATTCTCGAATATTGGACGTTAGCTAATCAAGGATCAGGATTGGACGAGATTCCTGTTTGGATTGATTAGTCCGGGGACGATTCTTAACGAAATACTGACAGGGGGGCAGATTCAGGCTGAGGTATGGGGTTTTACTTTAACCGAATCTATAACCCGGTATACGACTTCATTGTAAGCCAGATTGCCCCCTATCACCGACTTCAGGAAACCTGTATTCAGAAACTGGAGCTTTCCGATGGCGACCGGTTGCTTTGTGCCGGAGTCGGGACCGGCAACGAAATTCTACATGTCATAGAATCCAATCCTAACGTCCGCATTACAGGCATCGACTATTCGAGCACCGCCATCAAGAAAGCCCAGAAGAAAGCCAGAAAACGTGGCGTGGAAATCGAAACCCGGTTGATGGATGTTCACAATCTGGATTTCGCCGATGGCAGTTTTGATAAAGCACTTTGCGTTCATGTTACCGATTTCGTAAAAGACTCCGGCCGGGCAAGCAGTGAACTGGTACGCGTCCTGCGGAAAAACGGCAGGTTCGCAGTCACCTTCCCTTCCGGAAAAGAAGATGTCTCGTTCGGGGTGTCGGTCATCGGGGATGCTATCCACCACCAGGTCAAAAACAAACGGTTTCACCAGGTTCCTGTAATTCTGGCATCGGCTTTAGTCGGCACAATCGTCTATCTCCCGTTCCTGTTCCGGCGGGCGCGCCGGCAATATACCAGGCAGGAGCTTGAGAAAATGTTTTCTTCGGTGACTCCGGGAAAGTTCCAGATAGAGGAATTCCCTGTTTATAACGATTATATCGTGCACGGTACCAAATAAGATTCAGGAGGCGGTATGATTACCCGAGAGACCATTTTTCAATCCGGCGATAAGGACAAAATCTGGAAGCGTTTCTGCGGTTTCCTCGACCTTTCGGTTGAGGAATTCATGGCAATCCAGAGGAGGCTCCTCGAGGAACAACTCGAGGTAGTGGGAGAAAGCCCACTCTGGAAAAAGCTCTTAAATGGCAAAAAGCCAAAGACCATGGAGGAGTTCCGTGAAGTCGCCCCGATAACAACTTACTGGACACACTATGCGGACTACATCGGGGAAGAAGGCAAAGACCAGTACCTGGCAACCAAACCTCTTCTCTGGGCGCACAGCTCCGGCAGGGGCGGCAGATATAAGTGGATTCCGTGGACGAAGACTGCCCTGGAACGTTATGGAGATGGTATCATGGCAGGCATGCTTTTTGCCTGCGCCGATAGAAAAGGCGAGGTCAAGGTACAGGAAGGCTTTCGTATTCTCTGTATATTGGCGCCGCCGCCTTACATCTCTGGCATCACTGGCCAAATACAAGCCAGCCGGTTCAACCTTCACATTATTCCACCCATGGATATTTCAACAAAACTTGAGTTCCAGGAAAGAATCCAGCTCGGCTTCAAGCTGGCGCTTAAAGAAGGGGTCGATTTCGTTGGGGCTCTGAGCACTGTGCTGGTAAAAGTCGGAGCAGGTATGACGGAGAGATCTCAAGGAATGAGTTTTTCGCCTCTTATGTTGCGCCCATCCGTAGCAATCCGCATGTTACGTGCTCTAGTTAATAGCAAGCGGGAAAAACGTCCCATACTCCCCAGTGACCTCTGGCCTGTTAAAGGAATATCCTGCGGCGGGACTGACACCAGTATTTATCGGGAAAAACTGAAGTACTACTGGGGCAGAGTTGCCCACGAGATGTATATCATGACCGAATGTGGCATTGTGACCATGCAGAGCTGGACGAAGAAAGACATGACGTTTTACCCTTACCTTGCTTTCCTGGAATTCATACCAGAGGAAGATTGGCTCAAAAGCCGGCAGGATAGCAGTTACCGTCCGCGCACTGTGCTAATAAACGAGCTTGAGGTCGGGAAAATCTATGAGGTGGTCATCACCAATTTCTACGGCATGTCACTAATGAGATACCGACCTGGCGATTTAATCAAGGTGACTGCCCTGGAAGATAAAAGGGCGGGGATTAAACTCCCGCAGGTTATCTTTTACAGCCGGGCTGATGGTCTCATTGATCTGTATAGCATTGTGAAACTAGATGAAAGGACAGTGTGGCAGGCGATTGACAATACCGGTTTTAAATATGAAGACTGGTCTGCTCGGAAAGAATATAAAGGCTCAGAACCTATCTTGCGAATCTATATTGAACTCAAAGAAAACGCCGATACAAAAAATCTGGAGAGTTTGATACACGAGCAATTGATTAAGGGTTGCCATTTTTACGAGGAAGCAATCGGAGAAATGCAGACCAACCCCATCCAGGTCACACTACTCCAACCAGGTAGTTTCCAGCGCTATTATGACAAGAAACGCACAGAAGGCGCCGACCTGGCTCACCTGAAACCGCCACACATGAATACAACTGATGAAGCCATCAAGTCGCTATCAGGAGACTAAAAAGAGGTTTAATTGAGAGTTTAAGTGCATCTATATCTTATCATACCGCCCATTATTTCTTTTGTACTATCGTTTTCTCTGGCAGTTCTCGTTTTGCTGCGAGACCCCCAGAAGACAACTTACCGGCTTTTCGCCATTTTTTTGGTGACGTCGGGGCTGTGGGGACTAATTATCTTGGCTTTCCGCATCAGCCCCGACGTTGAGCATGCTAAGTTCTGGATTCGGGGAATAGCCCCGTTGAGTGTGCTGAGTAGTGCCGCTTTCATGCATTTCTCCTTCCTGTATACTCGTGTCAAAGTCAAGGGTTGGATACCAGTTGTCATATACACACTGTTTCTCCTGACCTTAGGCTTGGCTTTGGCAGGCATGACGGTTAAAGACGTTACTAGGGATATATACGGATTCCTGCCTGTCTACACAGTTCTTCAGCCGGCGTCATCAGTAGTTTGCTACATCCTCATCGTCATTGGCCTGGTCAACTTCATTAGAGCCTACAAAAAGTCAGATTCTTTTAACGAGAGAAACTCCTATCTCTATATTGTCATAGGTATCTTGTCGTCCATGGTGGGGGGCTTGTGGGACTATCTCTCAACTACTGAGCTCAAGATACCACCTGTAGGATTGATAGGGAGCATCCTCTTTGGCGCTCTGGCGACGGTAGCAATCATGCGCTACCACCTCCTGGATATTCGCATCATGGTGCGTAAAAGCGTCGCTTATCTCCTTACCAGTACAGTGGTCGCAATTCCGTATGTCGGTGTTATCATTCTCTTTAATATCTATTTCCAGG
>JAUYDN010000192.1 GCA_030691775.1 Dehalococcoidia bacterium | reverse complement strand
ATGTAATTCCTGCACAACGCCCCATCCCTTTGTCCCTTCCCGCGGGGAAGGGAGTCTATTTCATTGATGGGGCTTCGCCCCCTCAGACCCCTGCGATGCTTCATGACTTCGTGCGTTTGTATTAGATGCTTCGCGCGTAATCCCTGCCTGAAGGCAATAAGGTTTGCAGAGCGCTCAGCATAACAACGAGGGGTGAAAAGAGCCAGGTGCTGGAGGTTTATGGTTTTGCCAGTCACCACAAATACGTCGTTGCGAGTCCCGATAAAGTCGGACGTGGCAATCCAACTCGATGTTGTTCTGAGCCCCGATTCCATCGGGGCGCGAAGAATCTCCGGGTGGGGTGGTAAATCTGGATTCCCGCTCCCGTATCACTGTACGGGACAGGCTTCGCGGGAATGACAAATAGGAGCGATTCTTTATTCTTGTTAGTGCAGGGTCTTCTACCCGGTATCGCGATTCTTTTGTTTATTCGGTTCAGTACACATCCTCTACCACCGAGAGTTTCGCCGTAAGCGTTATGATAATGCCCCTTACGCCCTGTAATGCGGCTGGTCTACATCCTTGAATAGTCCCACCACCCCCGGGTTCACCGTGCCGCAACGGTGACATTCCTTTGCGTACCAGTCCAGTGACACCCCGCACACCTGGCACCGCACCCGCTCGAACTCCTCCTCGTTCCACTCGAAAATGCCGATTTTCCGCTGGCGCTGGATATTCTTGAGGACGACCGCATGGTGCGGCACACCGTCATTGCTAAATTTAGTGATAATTTCACACGGGAATTCGGCGCAGTCGGCACAGCGGGTCACGCCCGGCTTGCTCATCGCGCATTTGCGTATCTCACACTTCAAACGGTTCGGGTTGAGCGAACCCTCGCTGAGACAGCCTTCGCAGGCCGCCTGCTCGATGGGCACGTTCCAGCGCGTCGCCACTTTCTGCAAAAATTCCTGCGCGTCTTTCCTATCGGCGTCATGCCGGTAACGGTATAAAGTGCAGGCATTACAGTATAATCCGCAGACTGCTACCAAAGGTTCATTCGCCATCTTTGCCTCCCCTCCCAAAAGGGTGGTTATTATTGCTAGCTGATAATACTGCCTTGAAGTAGCAAGTTTCAAGTAACAAGTAGCAAGGAATAACCAACGCCCGAATAGTCAATAATCAAGCCCCACCCCGCCTCCCCCTTTTGTCATTCCCGCGCAGGCGGGAATCCAGGTGGTGGGGACGACTTGATACTTGACGTTTGATACTTGTTACTTCTCCGTCAGTCTCATTTTCAAGTGTTTCCCGGTATCCTTCATATTCGCCCTTATGTAAAGCGGGTAGCCCAGCTCGCTCGGGTTGTTTACCTGGACTTCAAAACACCCCTGCCGTTTCGCTTCTTCGAGCGCCGCGTTGAGCACCATCGTACCCACCCCCCGCCCCCGTACCGCCTCGCTGACGATAAACTCCTCGATACAGGTGTACTTGCCGCCACAGCGGATGGCGATGGGGTAAGAGAGCGTTATCACGCCTACTGCCTTGCCTTCATTTTCCGCGATAATGACCGTGCCTTTTGACCCGTCAGCGATAATATCACCGTAGGCGCGGCTGGAAGCGGGTGTATGAATCAGACTTTCGCCGGGTGTCTGGCTACTCTGTAAACCTTTCAACAGGTCGAAGACAGCGGTTTCATCGTTCAGGGTTGCTTTGCGCATGCTTATCATGTTATTCTCTCCTCGTCTTCACCATGTACCATGTTCCCACCCCGCCCACAATCAGCGCAATCACGGCGGTGAGCACGGCGACATAAACGACCATATCATACCAGAAACCGCCGGGAAAGAGCATCAGCATGTAACCCTCCGCCGACCATAGCTCGTTGGTGAAAGAAATGATATGGAAGAGGAGCCAGAAACCCTGGAAATTGACCAGCGCGGTAATACCGAGCAATGCCATTATGCCGAGCGTGACCGCGCCTCCCCACACCGCGCCCCGCGCGAGTACAGGGCGATATTTTCCTTTCTGCCAGAAAATACACCCGAGCGTGAAAGTCAGGCAATAAAGAAGTGTCCCCAGCAGTACCGCGTAGTCCAGGCGGAACAGGTTTTTCACGTCTTTGAAATGGCTGGTTTCCTGAGGGTTGAAAAGTGCCATCGCCTGGTTGTTAACCGTCACCTTTAAGTCAATGTATTCCTCGTTGGAATTGAAATAACGGATAAACCCGCGCGCTATTTCCTGAAACTGGCTGTCTGCGAGGAGTAGACCGGCATCGGCAAATGCCCGCGGCACGTCGTGCTTTTGCCATTCCGCCGTCCAGAGCCAACCACTATTTATTAGTAAGGCAATGCTGGCGGTGAACACCAGTATGGGGATGCAGAGGATGAACAGCCATTTTGAGAACATCAATACAATCTTCATCGTTCGTGATAAACACCACGCTCTACAGGTAATTACCCCTTAATATTACATCACCGTGCACGCCTGCTCCAACAGTGTTAAAATGAAAACCTGGAAAGGTCTTTGAAACGACAAAACTATGAATGCTATTGAAATTAACGGTATCGTCAAAAAATTCGGACAGCTGGTTGCCGTGGACGGGATTTCCTTCAACGTCGAAAAAGGTGAAATCTTCGGCTTCCTCGGACCGAACGGCGCCGGCAAGACCACCACCATTAATATTCTGTGCACCCTCCTCCTCCCGACCAGTGGCAAGGCATCCGTCAACGGTTTCGATGTCGTTCGGGAACGGCGCCAGGTGCAACGCAGTATCGGGCTGGTCTTCCAGGACCCCACGCTGGATGATTACCTGACCGCCGAGCAAAACCTCCGGTTCCATGCTTATGCGTATGGCGTCCCACGCGATGTACGTGAAAAAAGAATGACCGAGCTTCTGGAACTGATGGAGCTAAACGACCGCCGCAGAAGCCGGGTGAGCACCTATTCCGGCGGGATGAAACGCAGGCTCGAAGTCGCCCGCGGACTGCTTCACCACCCGCAGGTACTTTTCCTCGATGAACCTACGCTCGGTCTCGACCCGCAAACAAGGCGGCATATCTGGGACTACATTACCACTTTACGTAAGCAAGAGAACCTGAGCATATTAATGACCACCCACTATATGGACGAGGCGGAATACTGCGACCGTATCGCTGTCATCGACCACGGTAAGATTGTGGCACTGGATACACCCACCAGGCTGAAGGATTCGGTGGGTGGGGACGTCGTCAGTTTGCAGGCAGATAACCAGGAGCAAGCTCTCATCGAACTGAAGGAGAGTTTTAAACTGTCCCCGGTTGTCCAGAACGGGATGGTGTCCTTCTCCGTCCCGCGTAGCGATGTTTTCCTGCCAGAGTTCCTGCGCAGTTTCCGCAGTGGCATACGCTCAATCAGTGTCCGTCGCCCCACCCTCGATGATGTTTTCCTCAAGCTCACCGGGCGGGCTATCCGGGAACAGGAAGCCGGGGCATGGGAACAGATGAGAAGAATGATGGGGGCGATGAACCGATGAAGATAGCAGAACAGTGGCGCGGTATCTGGGTGATTGCTTATCGCGACCTTTTGAGGTTTACCGGGGACAGAATCAGGCTGGTTTCTGCCCTTGCCATGCCTATTATTTTCCTGGTCATTTTTGGCGCAGGTTTTAACAACGTTATCGGTCAGCTTGCGCCGGGCATCGATTTCATGAAGTTCGTCTACCCGGGCATTATCGCCATGACAGTGCTGAACAGCTCTTTGATGTCCGGACTTTCGATTGTCTGGGACCGCGAATTCGGTTTTCTGAGGGAGGTGCTGGTAGCGCCTTTAAGTCGTGGCAGTGTTGTCGCTGGGAAAATCGTCGGCTCGGCGGTTATTTCACTCGCGCAGGGCATCATTATGCTGGTCATCGCTCCCATCGTCGATGTTCGTTTGACAGCAATGCTGGTGTTAAAGCTGGTCCCGGTCCTGTTAATCATCTCTATCTCTATTTCGGCGCTGGGAATACTGATTGCGTCACGGATGCGGTCGCAACAGGGCTTTCAACTCGTGATGATGGTGCTGTTGATGCCCATGACTTTTCTTTCCGGTGTAATGTTCCCGGTGAACAACGTTCCCGTCTGGATGGAAGTCATTTCCAAGGTGAATCCCCTCACCTACGGCGTGGATGCAGTACGCCAGCTTTTCCTTGCCGTTCAACCGCTTCCGGCGGGTATTCCTGCGGGAATCCCGATGCCGTCTGCTATTGGCGTGACCGTTTTCGGACGCACGATGGGCGTGCTGGATGATACACTCGTAGTGGCGGGGTTGGGTATTCTGTTGTTGATTATGGCGGTAGTCACCTTCAGCCGGCAGGAGTGACATCAATGACCAAGATACAAGAAACAATAACCAGTAACCAGTTTGGCTGTTTTTGATAATTACCTAGAAAATGGTCTATCTTATCATTGCTACGAAAATAGCGGAGCCACCCCCCCCCAAAAAAAAATGTCATACCAGCCCCGTATCGTGGTACGGGGTAAACTCCGGCTGGTATCCAGAAGGTTAGAAAACGTCTGGATTCCCGCTCGG
Source organism: Dehalococcoidia bacterium (assembly GCA_030691775.1). GTDB lineage: Bacteria > Chloroflexota > Dehalococcoidia > Dehalococcoidales > Fen-1064 > JAURWL01. Next base: position 11,700 of record JAUYDN010000192.1, on the reverse strand, counting down.
AGGCGGGAATGACAAAAAGGAGTGGGTTTTTCATACTTGATGGTGCCGATGTAATCGGCATGATTGATTCTGGAGGAGTCCCGATAATTCCTTTATTCCTTATCGGGAAGACGAAGAATCTCCCGCACCTATTCAACAGGCACGGAGTTCCTTCCCCGGCGGGTCGGGGTCAGGGTGACAAGAGGATATCCGGGTGCGCTCAATTATGAACCGGTAGGTTTCACATACCCTACAAAGGATAAACACAATGTTCAAATGGCTCGGGTCACTCGTTGACTCTAATGACAAACAGCTAAAGAAACTCCAGCCGCTCGTCGATAAGATAAACGCACTGGAGCCGGAATACGAAAAATTATCGCCGGACGGGCTGAAAGAGAAGACCGCAGAATTCAAATCCCGTCTGCAGTCCGGCGAGACGCTTGACGACCTTCTTCCGGAGGCATTCGCGGCGGTGCGGGAGGCGGCAAAGCGCGCCATCGGGCAGAGACATTTCGATGAGCAGTTGTTGGGCGGTATGGTACTGCACCAGGGAAAAATCGCCGAAATGAAGACGGGCGAAGGTAAAACACTCGTGGCAACCCTGCCGCTATATCTGAACTCCCTCACGGGCAGGGGCTGTCACCTGGTCACGGTGAACGATTACCTTTCCAAGCGCGACCCTCACTGGATGGGTCCCATCTACCACACGCTCGGTGTGAGTGTAGCCAGCATACAGGGTGCCCAGGCCGCCGGTTCAAGCGGCGTGTCGTTTATGTTCGACCCCGGCTATGAGTCGGAAGACAAACGCTGGCCATTTATGCGGCCGATTACGCGTAACGAAGCCTATGGAGCCGATATAACCTACGGCACCAACAACGAGTTCGGTTTCGATTACCTGCGGGACAACATGGTGGTCGACCTCAAGCAGTGTGTCCAGCGGGAACTGCACTACGCCATCGTGGACGAGGTAGATAATATCCTCATCGATGAGGCACGCACGCCACTCATTATCAGCGGACCGGCAGAACAAGCTCAACAGAAATACCAGATTTTCGCCCGGCTCATCCCTAATCTCAAAAAAGATGAAGACTACGCTGTCGATGAAAAGCACCATGCCGTGAGCCTGACGGATACGGGTATCAACCATATGGAACACTGGTTGCAAGCACAGGGGGTGCTGAATTCACCCAATCTGTACGACCCTTCGAACGCGGCGCTCAGCCGCTACCTGGATAATGCCCTTAAAGCCCAGTACCTTTACCAGCGCGACCGTGAATATGTGGTCAAGGGCGGCCAGGTCATCATCGTCGATGAGTTCACCGGGCACCTGATGCACGGTCGCCGGTACTCCGAGGGTTTGCACCAGGCAATCGAAGCCAAAGAACGGGTACGTGTCCGGGAAGAGACACGGACTTATGCTACTATCACCTTCCAGAACTACTTCCGCATGCATGAAAAACTGGCTGGTATGACCGGTACCGCCGCTACCGAGGCGGAGGAGTTTTTTAAGATTTACAAGCTCGACGTGATGGTTATTCCCACCAACAGACCGATGATTCGCAAGGATTTCTCCGACCAGATATACAAAAATGAGGAATCGAAATTCAAGGCGGTAGTCAAGGAAGTTGAGGGGATGCACAAAGACGGACGGCCTATTCTCATCGGCACCGTCTCTATTGAGAAATCAGAAATCCTGGGCGACATGATGAAGAAGCGTGGCGTTCAGCACCAGGTATTAAATGCCAAACAGCACGAGAAAGAAGCCATGATAATTGCGCAGGCTGGTAAACGGGAGGCGGTGACCGTTGCCACCAATATGGCAGGCCGCGGTGTCGATATTATCCTCGGTGGCAATCCGGCTGGTAGCGACCCGCAGGCATGGCAGAGAGAACACGATGAGGTGGTCAAGCTCGGTGGGTTGCACGTCATCGGTACGGAACGTCACGAGGCACGGCGTATCGATAACCAGTTACGCGGCCGGTCGGGGCGTCAGGGCGACCCGGGCAGTACGCGTTTTTACGTTTCGCTGGAAGATGACATAATGAGACGGTTCGGGGGCGATCGTATCAAGACGGTGATGGAGTGGGCAGGCATCGGTGAAGACATCCCCATCGAAAATAAACTCGTAAGCAGTACCATCGAAAATGCCCAGGTGCGTGTGGAAGGCTACCATTTTGACGTCCGCAAACACCTGGTGGAATATGACGATGTCATCAATACCCAGCGCGGCATTATCTACGGCGAACGGCGGAAAATTCTCACTGATGCTGACCTGAAATCAAATATCCTAGACATGGTGCGGGAAGAAATTAGTGATGTGGTGTCAGCACACGCTGGCGAAAGGGTAAACGGAGAGGATGTCTCCGAAGAGGAAAAAGCGACGATGCTTGCGGAACTGGGGACGATTATGCCGTTGCCTAAAGACCTGACCGTAAATACGGTGGCATCCCACCCACCGGATGAGTTGGAAGAGATAATGGTGAAGCACACCGAAGCGCTCTATGAACAGCTTGAGAAGACCGTAGGCACGGATAATATGCGTATGTTGGAACGCTTACTGATGATACGCGTCATCGATAATCTCTGGGTAGAGCACCTGACGACGATGGACTACATCCGCCAGGGGGTAGCGCTGCAAGCGGTGGCGCAACGCGACCCGCTCGCAATATATAAGAAAGAGGGTGGCGAGTTATTCGACAGCCTCAAGGCGAGCATCCGACACGATGTTGTTCACACCGTCTTTCACGTAAACATCCAGCGACAACCCCAGCAGAAACAGCCGCCGCAAGTTAAAGTCTCGGCTTCGCCCATGGCGAGGGTGGCCGCCGCCAGCCGGGGTGACACGGCTGGCAACCAGTCAGCAAAGATAGCCGGTAAGAAGGTGGGCAGAAATGACCCGTGTCCTTGCGGTAGCGGCAAAAAATACAAGCATTGCTGTGGGCGATGATATGTCCGCATGGGGACTTGACAAGAGCAGTCGGGGATGGTACACTGTAGTAGACTACTACTATCTATAAAGGGATAACTATAAGATGGCTGAAGATTATATTACTGTCAGAGAAGCCGCCGCGCGGAGTGGGAAAAACCCCGAGACTATCCGGCGGTGGATATGGTCGGGCAAACTCAGCGCGGAAAAAATCGGGAACCAACTTTTCATCAAGAAGAGTGAATTTTCGATGGTTTGCAGGGAGACGGCCGTTGTTGAATACACGGCTGAGCCAAAACCCGAGTTTATCGGTCCAGGAATAGATTTTGGCGGGAAACACGGCTTCAGGAAGATGGAGCGGAACAAATCGGCACAATTATTTGGTAAACCACTGGAAAAAGCCATGAGTGAAACGGAAGAAACCGTAAATGATAAAGACGCGGAGATAAAGAGCATAGAAGACTGGCTAGAACGTGTTAAAAACTCGCGTGACAGGATGAGTGCCAGAGGTGTAAAGCCTATCGATTCTGCGGAAATAATCCGGAAAATACGCGAGGAACGTATGGACGAGATCGAACGAAACATAAAGGATACCTCAAGTAATGACATTGCGAAAGTGGAGGATTTCCTCAAGAGGACCAGAGCGTTCCGTAATATGCTGAGGAAACGTATCGGGGATGTTGACACGGCAGAGCTTGTAAGAGAATCTCGAGAGGAGCGAGAGGTTGAGTTCGATAGTATGCGTTGATGCCAGCCTCGCTATTCTCTGGATATTACCGAGCCAGCAGGATGATGCCGCAGACGCGCTGCGGTTGGAATGGGTGAAGTCTGGCGCAATCATGGTAAGCGCGCCATTGTTTGATACCGAGGTAACATCGACTTTACGAATGAAGGTGTTTCAAGCCGTTCTGAATGTGGCGCAAGGAGAGCAGGCTTACCGTTTCTATCTAGAGCTCGGTGTTCGTTGCGTAAACCATTCTTCGCTCATCAGGTCTGCCTGGGACCTGGCGAAGGAATATCATCTTCCGCGTACGTACGATATGCAATATTTAGCGGTTGCTGAGTTATTGGATTGCCCTTTCTGGACTAATGATAAGAGACTTGTCAATTCCGTGCAGGGAAAAAACGAGATGGTTAAGTGGATCGGGGATTACGCAAGGAAGTAACATGGTCAATAACGCAGAAACCGCCTCTATATTCAGGGAGCTTGCTGACCTGCTTCTGGAAAAGAAGGAGAACTGGTTTAAAATCCACGCCTATCGCAAGGTGGCTGACGAAATAGAGAAGCAACCGGTGGAGTTAACCACTCTTGCTGGAGAGGGCAAGCTGAGGACCATCCCCGGTGTGGGTGAAGCAATCGAAAAGAAAATCAAAGAGATACTCGCCACAGGTACATTGGGGCACGTAGAACGTCTTAAAGCAGAACTCGAGGAAGTACAGGTTGAACAACCCCGAAAGTGACACCATAGATACGCTGTTAACCTTACCGGATGAAGCGGCGATACGTCATTTACGCTCCGCCATCGGCGCCGGTACGCACTGGTATGTAGCCTTGCTGGAGGCAATCGGATTGTGGAGTTCCGGAGAAGAAACTTTCCCGGGATACCATTACCGGTATCTCATCGATGGTGAGGCTTTCGACTGGCAACTGCTGGCAGAGCGGCTTATCGAAACAGTGAATGGGCTGGTGCCGGAAAACGAACGGTATGCCTTCCTGCTTAATAACCAGCCACCGCTGGACATAACTAAAGACGAATTCCGTGGGTACATGGGAGATACCAGGTACCGTCAGCATCTGAATTTCCATTACGGCGTCACAGTAGAGAGGGCGCTGGTGCTCGCTGTGAAGGACGAAATCCGCAAAGAAAGGCAAGTAGCGGGCTATATCAGGGACAAAGACACTGTCGATGAAGCCTTCCGGCGTATTTATGGGGAAACCGAATCGGCGTTGGTGACACAGTTCCGCAAAGAGCGCCGTTACCGCCGTCTGAAATCGATGAGCCTGGATGAGTTAAAGGAGTTTACCTACTGGTTGTTTAAGTACCGGCTCAAACACAGCGATAAAGAAAAGGTTGCCAGCGATACGCGTAAAGCCATCGAGTGGGTAAACCGCAATGGGTTGCCGGTGCGTCTGCAGAACAGCGGTAAGACGGTGACTATCGACCCACAGTAGACATCGTTAACAAAGTCAAAGCTCAAAAATCAAAGGTCAAAACCACAGGTTAAAAGTGAAAACTGCCTCGTATAGCTAACGTCTGTATTTTACCGATTCCCGTATCGTCTCCGGAAACTTGTTATGTTCCACCTGTACCTATCAGAATCCAGCTTGTTGCTTCAAGCGTGCCAGTCTGTCCTTTCGCTCCGCTAGCCGTTCCTTTTCCTTGTTGACGACGGCCGCGGGCGCCTTGCCAAGGAATGATTCGTCTTTGAGGCGCGTCTCGAGGCGGGTGATATCCGCTTCTAATTGCCCGATTTCTTTCTGGAGGCGCTCTTTCTCCGCCGCCATATCGACCATACTCGCAATGGGGATGACGACATCTGTTTCTGTTAGTACGGAGACGACTGCATTTTCAGTCACGGTGCCCTTAAGGCGAGTTTCGTGGAACGTTAACGGTTTCGCTCTGGCTAACGTCTGCATCGCTTCGGTATAGGGAATGATGGCGGGTGCCAGCCCACCGCCGTAGATTTCCGCCGTCACCCAACGGTTCGGTGCCACCTTGTTTTCCGAGCGCGCGTTACGGATGGCGCGGACTATTTCGATGATGCTTGTCATTACCTGCTCGGCTGAATCATCAAACGCCTTTTCATCCGCGACCGGGTAATCCGCGACCATTATCGAATCGGTAGTTCGCCACCCGGCGGGCAGGCGATATTTGAGGTTCTGCCACAACTCTTCCGTTACGAACGGCATAAAGGGGTGGAGCAGGCGCAGGGAAGTTTCGAGCACGTGAATCAGTACTGGCAAGGGCGATGTACCCTTGTATTCCGGGCGCAGGCGGGTTTTCGCCATCTCGATGTACCAGTCGCAATACTCGCTCCACAGGAACTCGTAAATATCTTTGAGCGCTTCGCCGAGCTGGAAATCATCCATCATTTTGTTCACCTTAGCGATGGTGCGGTTGAGACGGCTTAATATCCAGCGGTCTTCTGTGGGCAGGGAACCGTATTTTATTGTCAGGTCAATCTTGCCGTCCGGGATGCCCTTCACTACGAAGCGGGTGGCGTTCCACAGCTTGTTGGCGAAGTTGCGGCCGTTTTCGAGTTTTACGTCGGTCAGTTTACTATCGGCTCCGGGCGCTAATCCGGTGAGGAAAGCGCAGCGCATGGCATCGGTGCCGAATTCCGCCGCGATATCTATCGGGTCACGCACGTTGCCCCGTGTCTTGCTCATCTTCTCGCCTTTTTCATCGCGGACCAGGCCGTGCAGGTAGACTGTTTGGAATGGGATATTGCCTGTATCCTCCAGTCCCATCATAATCATGCGTGCTACCCAGAAGAAGAGGATATCGTAACCGGTCTCCATGACCGTACTGGGATAGAAATATCGCATATCGGTAGTATCATCCGGCCAGCCGAGGGTCGAATGCGTCCACAATGCGGAACTGAACCAGGTGTCCAGCACGTCCGGGTCCTGCTCGATGTTTTTCGACTGGCAGTGCTGGCATTTAGTAGTTGGCTCGACGGCGACGGTCAGCTTGCCGCAGTCTTTGCAGTACCATACCGGGATGCGGTGTCCCCACCACAGTTGCCGGCTGATGCACCAATCGCGGATGTTCTCCATCCACTGGAAATAGATTTTATTGAAACGCTCCGGTACGATGATGATGCGGCCGTCCCTGACCGCCTCGATGGCGGGTTGCGCCAGCGGCTTCATCGTGACGAACCACTGTTTACTGGCAAGCGGCTCCACGATGGTGCCACAACGCTGACAGTGCCCGACAGCGTGTGAATACGGCTCGATTTTTACCAGCAGGCTGTCTCTCTCAAGGTCGGCGACAATCGCTTTGCGGCACGCAAAACGGTCGAGACCTTTATAAGGACCTGCATTCCCATTCATGCTGGCATTGTCGTTCAGGATTTGGATGAGCGGCAGGTGGTGGCGCTGGGCGATTTCGAAGTCCACGGGGTCGTGGGCGGGTGTGACCTTGACGGCGCCCGTACCGAACTCCAGCGAGACGGCTTCGTCAGCGATGATGGGGATAACACGTTTCACGGCGGGCAGGATAACCTTCTTGCCAATAACATCCTTGTAGCGCTCATCGTCGGGATTCACTGCCACTGCCGTATCGCCGAGGATGGTCTCCGGTCGGGTGGTAGCCACGGTAATATAGCCGCTGCCGTCTTCATAAGGGTAGCGTACGTACCAGAGGTTGCCGGTCAGGTCCTTATGGTCGACTTCCAGGTCGGAGATGGCGGTGAGACAGCGCGGGCACCAGTTGATGATGCGTTCGCCTTTATAGATGAGACCTTTGTCGTAGAGATTGACAAAGGCAGTACGCACCGATTTGCTGGGACCTTCGTCCATGGTAAACCTTTCACGTGACCAGTCTGCGGAGCAACCGAGCTTCTGCTTTTGTTCCCGGATAGTCTTCAAGTAATCGCGCGCCCATTGCCAGACACGCTCTTCGAACTTCTTCCGCCCAAGCTTATGCCTATCGGTGCCTTCGCTTGCCAGGACTCTTTCCACAACAACCTGTGTGGCGATGCCGGCGTGGTCGAAACCCGGGAGCCAGAGGGTAGGTTCGCCCTTCATCCGGTGCCACCGTATCATTATGTCTTCGAGGGTCATGGTCAGTCCGTGCCCGACATGTAATTCGCCGGTGATGTTGGTGGGGGGCATAATGATGGTGAAAGGTTTTTTATTATGGTCGACTTCCGCACGGAAGTAGTTTTTCTTGAGCCAGAACTGGTACCATTTATCCTCGACCTTTTTGGGGTCGTAGGCTTTGGGCATTTCGGGTTCGATTAAAGGCGCATCGGTCATGTTAGTCTCCCAAGTAGCTTTTAGCGGTCAGCCTTCAGCAATCAGCTTCGGGGATAAGGGGTGGGGACTGATAGCTATTTGCTGATAGCTCAATGCTTTTTCCATCCAACAAAAAAGCCGTCCTTGTGGGACGGCCCATTGATTCTGCGGGGACTTGTCCCACTGACCGGCTTCAGTACGTAACCACGACAACGAGTTTAGTGCTCATTTACAGCTAAAATAACATATTGTGACGGGGGAAGTCAATCAGCATCCTGATATATTAGTTATTGGTGGCACAGGCGTCCCTGCCTGTGAGCCCTTGCCATTAATGTGGACTACCAGCAACAAATAGCCATCTGTAATCTTCAGGTTTCTCAACAAGTCTTGCTTTCACTGGATTATGCATAACGTAGCTCATTTTTTCCAGATACTCTTCATCATCCCTGATAATGCGGTCATAGTTCTCATCTAACCAAACATTACCCTTTCTGTTCAGGAGTTTTTGGATTCTATTGGCAGAATAACTTTTGACGCTGTGTATTATCTGCGCCATGCTGTAAAAAGCTCCCTCAGATTCCGCGAGCGGTTGCACGATGCAATGAACGTGGGTTTCCATCACTACGCAGGAGTGTAACCTGTACTTTTTATCCGCGAGGAATTTGAGGCTGGAGAAAGCAATATCCTTAGCTTTATCAGATAAAGTGACTCCTTGAGCAGTCCTGAAGGTGATGAAATATACGCTACCCGGATGTTCATAATGAGGTAAATTTCTTTTATAGAACCTGAAATCTTTGACTGGCTTGAGTCTGTTGCCTGGTTTCATTTGGTAAAAACTCTTGTTTGTTTGAACTTTCTTTGGTTATAGGTATGGGCTCACAGGCAGGGACGCCTGTGCCACCAGACTTTCCAAGGATTTTACAGTTTGCTATCACTTAATAGTTGAAGTGTTTATTAGTACAGCCCTTTTCCTTAAATACCAATAAAGGGTATTGGGGCTACTGTTCCAGAGGTCGTTTTTATCCAGCATCTCTTTCATCGCTTTTGCGGGTCTCTTGACGTCAACCGTAATTGATGGTTCGATTCTTAGTGCGAACACGCCATTCCCGTTATGAATGAAATCACTTGCTGTTACCTTAAGTGCCCCATTCGTTGTTCCTGCATGCGAAACGTTCTTCCCCATCATCCCCACCACCCTCCCCAGTATCTCCTCCGCCACTTCACGCTTGGTGAGCAAAGGCAGGTCTTCCCGCTTGCCGCTTCTGTGTATAATGACGACCTTGTTCGTGTCCGTGCCGAAGCCACTGCCCTCCGCTGTGACATCGTTGGCGACAATCATATCCAGGTTGGTTTTCTTGAGCTTTTCCACTGCGTTCGCGGTTAGATTCTGTGTCTCTGCTTTAAAACCCACCTTGATAAACTTGCCCTCTTTAATCTCCGTGAGGATGTCCGGCGCCAGAACCAGCTCCAGCGTCAATCCTCCAACGTTTTTCTTAATCTTCTGGTCGGCGGTTGTTTTAGGCAGGAAGTCCGCCGGCGCCGCCGCCATAATCAGGACATCTGCTTTCTTTGCGGCTTTGACCACCTCATCACGCAACTGCACCACGCTCCGGATTTTCACAATATCAATACCGACCGGGTCGGGGAGGGAAGCGGGCGCTGTGATGAGCGTCACCTGCGCTCCCCGGTCACGTGCCGCTTCCGCGATGGCGTAACCCATCTTGCCGGAACTGCGGTTGCCGATGAAGCGTACGGGGTCGATGTCTTCCTGTGTGCCGCCAGCCGTCACCACGATACGCTTACCTGCCAGGTCGCCGTTCTTACCCAGTGCCGTCTGAATGTGCCCGATAAGTTCGGCGGTGTCCGGTAACCTCCCGTAGCCAATCGCACCCGAAGCGAGCCGTCCGTGTGCCGCCGGGACTATATAATAACCGCTCTTTTTCAGCAGTTCGATGTTTTCCTGGGTGATGGGGTTGACGTACATGTTGTTGTGCATCGCCGGGGCGATAATCACGGGTGCTTTGGTCGCCAGCACGATGCAGGTCAGCATATCGTCGGCAATACCGCTGGCGATTTTAGCGATTATATTGGCGGTGGCAGGTGCGATGACCACGGCAGCGGCGGTATCTGCGAGCGTGATGTGGGTGATACCCGATGATGCCTCCGGACCGAACATTTCCGTTATTACGGGATTGCCGGTGAGCGTCTCGAAGGTCAGCGGGCGTACGAATTCGGTGGCGGATTTCGTCATCACCACTTTCACGTTAGCGCCCGCCTGCGAGAGCTTGCTGGCGAGGTCGGCGGCTTTATAAGCGGCAATTCCCCCGGTAACGCCGAGGACGATGGTCTTGTTCTTCAGCATGTGTGCGCTCCTTTCTCCTTACTGTCGTTGCGAGGAGTCCCCGATGACATCGGGGCGCCGCGGCAATCTAAAGCTCTTCGTACAAATCACGCCATCCGGGATTCACGCTGTTAATCAGTGCTATCTTCTTTGCTCGTGAGCCAGCCTTGATTTGCTTTTCCCTGGTAATGGCACTCATCACATCACCCGAGACCTCATAATACATCAGCATATTCACGTGGTATTTTTTCGTAAAGCCTTCAACCAGTTTTTCCTTATGTTGCCAGACTCTTCCTTTCAGGTCGCTGGTCAGGCCTGTATAGAGCACCGAATGTTTAGCGTTGGTCATGATATAGACACAATATAGTTTTTCAGTCTTCATCGGGCTTAAGATTGCTTCGTCGCTATGACTCCTCGCAACGACAGAATGTGGTTCTTATGACGCATACCACCGGCGGACTTAAGTCCTGTTCATCTGGTAGACCATGCGTAAGCCGATGAGTGTGATATCCAGGTTGACCACGTTGAAAATATCCGTTTCCTTGGCGAAGATGGCGCCGTAGCCGCCGGTCGCCACCACCGTGGCTTTCTCGCCAAGCTCCTTCTCGATACGAGCGACTACACCCTCAACCAGGCCGGTATACCCGAACATGATACCGGACTGCATGGCAGCGATGGTGTTGGTGCCGATGGCTTTCTGGGGGTGAACGAGGGGGATGCGGGGTAAAGCCGCCGTCCTTTGAAAAAGAGATTCCGCGGCAACCATAGGACCCGGGGCTATCGCCCCGCCGATGTAATCACCTTCCTTGGAGATAGTATCGAAGGTGGTGGCGGTACCGAAGTCGACCACAATCGTGGGACCTCCATAGAGCTTGTAACCGGCAACCGTGTTCACGATGCGGTCGGCGCCCACTTCACGCGGGTTGTCCATACGGATGCGGATACCCGTTTTCACACCGGGCCCCACTACCAGCGGGTCGTTTTTCAGGTAATTCTGGCACAACTCCACGAAAACGCCGGTGAGCGGTGACACGGTACTGCAAATAGCCACCTCATTGATATCAGGGACGCTTATCTTCTGGAATTCCATCAGGTTGAGCAAGGTGGCGGCGTACTCATCGGGCATCTTGTAGACATCGGTGGCGAGGCGCCAGGTACAGCGGAGCTTTTCACCGTCAAAGACACCCATGGTCACGTTGGTGTTGCCGATATCGATTGCCAAGAACATCGTTCCCTCCTTTTTCGGGTAGAGACTATTTCTTCGCTGTGTCAGGGTGCTTATGCCCAGTGTACAGGGAGAAAGTACCAAATATCAAGTACCAAGTAGCAAGGAATCCCCAATTATTAATACTTATTACGTAGAGCATTAAGTAGATTACATCTTGTAGGGTGGGTTAGTCCGGTTTCAAGGGGTGTCGGCTTTCAGATTTCGAGAGGACGTAACCCACCACAAATCGTCTTATGCAAACATGTTTATGCTCTGAGTAGTAA